>NZ_ABCY02000001.1:304431-608862 GCF_000170955.2 Borreliella valaisiana VS116
CTAAATTAAATGCTCCTGCTGCAATAAATAAAATATGAGAAGTATCAACTATTCCATATTTTGTATTAACTTTAGAACCTTCAATAATTGGTAAAATATCTCTTTGAACGCCCTCTCTAGATACATCATTCCCACTCCTATTCTTAGCAGCTATTTTATCGATCTCGTCAATAAAAATAATTCCCATATTTTCAACTTTAGATTTTGCAATATCTGAAATGTTCTCATGATCAACCAATTTCTCAAGCTCTTCTGCTAAAATTATTTCCTTTGCCTTTTTAATCTTCAATTCTCTTTTCTTTTTTCTATCAAATATATTGCCTAATAAACCGCCAATTCCCATATCAATTTCTTCAAAATTACCACCTGTAAATATTTCTATTGTGGAAAATGGCATTTTACTAGAAATTTGTATTTCAATAGTAGTATCATCAAGCTCGCCTGCCCTAAGCTTTTTTCTAAGCTTCTCTTTTACCTTTTCTTCTGCTTTTATTTCATTTGGATCTATATTCTTAGAATTACCAGATCCTTTAAAAAGACTATCGACTATTCTCTCCTCTGTTTTTACTAAAGCATCTTCTCTTACGGTACTATACATCTCATCTTTTACCATATTAACTGCAATGCTCATCAAATCTCTAACCATAGATTCAACATCGCGACCAACATAACCAACCTCGGTATATTTTGTAGCTTCAACTTTAAGAAAAGGAGCTTTAATTAACTTAGAAAGTCTTCTTGCAATCTCAGTCTTTCCAATGCCTGTTGACCCAATCATAATAATGTTTTTAGGCATTACCTCATCTTTTATTTCTTTTGGAAGCCTGGACCTTATATATCTATTAACAAGAGCAATCGATACTAATTTTTTAGCTTCGTCTTGACCTATGATGTACTTATCAAGCTCTTCAACTACATCTTTGGGAACTATATAATGCTCCTCTAATTTATTCATTTTCAATCTCCTCAAGCACAATGTTAGAATTAGTATATATACATACTCTTGCTGCTATTTTTAAAGATCTGCGCGCAACCTCAAAAGCACTTAATTTTTTGTTCTCCATGTAAGCAAGAGCCGCTGAATACGCATAATTACCACCACTACCAATTGAAATAACATCCTCCTCAGGTTCAACAACATCGCCAGTGCCAGAAATCAAAAGAATATTGTTAGAATCAGCAACAAGCATCATAGCCTCAAGCTTATGAAGTATTTTGTCCGAACGCCAATCTTTTGCAAGGTCAACAGCTGCTCTTTTAATGTCAATCAATCCATCACCTTTTGCCTTAATTTTTTCTTCAAATTTTTCAAAAAGAGTAATTGCATCAGACGTTGAGCCTGCAAATCCTGCCAAAATTCTCCCATTAAGCAATTTTCGTATTTTAATAGCATTACTCTTTAAAACAGTATGTCCAAAAGTTACTTGTCCATCTGCTGCTACCACAGTCTTACCATTTTTTTTTATTGCAATAACTGTGGTTCCTTTAAAGTCCATATTACCCCCTATTCATATACCTCTTTTAAAAGTTCTCCAATAAGAACATCAGATACATTTTTACAATTACAACACTCTTTAGAATCGTTTTCAATATTATTGGAATCTACATATTTAATATTCAATAAAGCATAAAGATCCTTAACGGTTTTTATCTCTTGCGCCCCAAAACCGTACAATTTTATAGCTCCATCACCACAAAAATTTAAATCATAAACATAAATATCAAGTCCCAAATCAAGACCAAGTTCAGCCGTAATCAAAGCTCCCGATTTTAAGGGCGCATAAGTTATAAAAATAGCATCCGATAAGCCTGAGATCAATCTATTTCTTTTAGCAAAAAAATAATTTTGAATTTTGTCAAACGGTAAAGTCTCAGTAATTATTCCTCCACCTTGCTCTAAAAGCTTGAAAACATATTTTCGATTTTGCTTAGGATAAATATTATCAATATCTGTTGGAATAACAGCAAATGTCCTGCTATTTTCATTTATTGCTGCTATATGAGCCTCAATATCAGCTCCAATCGCAAATCCAGAAATAATCTCTACACCATTTTTTGCAAGATGTGAAGAAAATTCTCTTGTTCTCTCAGCAAGAGTTTTGCTAATTTTTCTAGAACCAACAACAGCCCAAGACAATGAAGAAAAATTTGGTAAATTGCCTTTATAGTAAATAGCAAAAGGAGGATCATAAATTCTTTTAAGCTTATTAGGATAAAACTTAGACCCTAGAGTAGTGATTTTGGCATTTGTCTTTCGAATAACTTTTTCTTGTAATTCTACTAATTTTAAATTGGGTAGCTTAAATGATCTTCTAAAAGATCTTAAAAGATAAGATTCAATGTCCTTTTGGGTCAATTTAATAATATCATTAAAATCAAAATTATTAAAAAGCTTTAATTTTTCCTTGCTTTTTAAAAATTTCAAATTATCAATATAAAGCAATTTCATCATAAATAATTACTTCAAATTACTCATGATCCTAGAAACACCTTCTTTTTGCTCTTCAGTTGAAGCATTTTTACTAGCTTTCTCATAAAACAATATAGCATTACCAAGATCACCTAGCGAATAATAATTTGCACCTCTTAACATGAAAAACTCAAAATAATTCTCGCCCATATCTTCAAGTTTGTTTAAATAATTTTTAGCCTCAAATTGTTTGTCAAGATCATATACATACATATTAGAAATAGCAAAAAGAGATTCTTTAAAATCATCTCTGATTGAAAGTGATTTTAAAAAAGAATTTTCAGCAAGAGTTATGTATTTTTCAACTTCATCTTTTACTCTTAAATTTTTAGCTAAATTATAAGAAGCAACACCTATGTAAAAATGAGATAAATAATTATTAGAGTTGATTTCTAAATTTTTAGCAAAATACTCAATAGCAGGTCCATACTGACCAAGCTTAAACAATTCAAGACCAATCAAATTGAAAAATCTAGCTTTCTTATCAATAGAATTAACTATCTTTAAAATATTTTTATCTTCTTTTTCAATAAATTCTTTATAGACTTCAATCTTAGATTCAGATCCGCCGCCTAAAATTTCCAATTCTCTTAATCTAAGCCCAAGATTCAATTTTTCTTTAGATTCGCTACCACAAGATAAAAATAAATTAATAAGTATTATTAACGACAAAATTTTCATCTAATCATCGCTACTTTTTTTATTTAAATTTCTAAGAAATGTTGGAACATCAATATC
The DNA here is from genome assembly GCF_000170955.2 of Borreliella valaisiana VS116. Classification (NCBI taxonomy): domain Bacteria; kingdom Pseudomonadati; phylum Spirochaetota; class Spirochaetia; order Spirochaetales; family Borreliaceae; genus Borreliella; species Borreliella valaisiana. The sequence continues at coordinate 307,640 of NZ_ABCY02000001.1, forward strand.
ATCATCAAAATAATTAACATTTTTGGACTTTGTTGCAAAAGAAGAATCTTGATGCTCATAAGATCCAGAAGGAATATTTTGATTGCCTGACATTAAAGTATCAAACTCTTTAGAGCTTAAAGTATTATTTTCTGGCACATTTGATATTTCTTTTTGTCTCTTAGATGCAAAACCTGTAGCAACAACAGTAACATAAATTTCATCTTCAAGATTTGAATTAATGGCATGACCATATATTACAGTAGCCTCATCATCAACACTAACAGTAATTATTCCCATAATCTCTTCAAGTTCAAGCAATGAAAAATCATCTCCACCAGTAACATTAACAAGAAGCCCCTTAGACCCTTCAATACGAACTTCTTCAAGTAGTGGATTGCTAATTGCAGAAGTTGCAGCATCAACAGCTCTGTTCTCACCCTTACCATACCCGATCCCCATTAAAGCATCGCCTTGGCCTTGCATAATACTTTTAACATCAGCAAAATCAATATTAACCTCTCCATGCTCAATAATAAGTCCCGCAATACCTTGAACACCCATTCTCAAAACATCATCTGCACGCTTAAAAGCATCTTTAATGGTAGTCCTTTTGTCAACAACAGTTAAAAGCTTTTGATTTGGAATAATAATTAATGTATCTACGGACTTCCTTAGGTTATTTATTCCTTGCTCAGCAAGTCTCAGCTTCTTAGGACCTTCAAACTTAAAAGGCTTTGTTACAACTCCAACTGTTAAAATACCAAGCTCTTTTGCGACTTGCGCAATAACCGGAGCGGCTCCGGTTCCTGTTCCACCCCCCATACCAGCAGTAATAAACACCATATCAGCACCGGAAAGATGATTACGTATAACATCTATGTCTTCCTCCGCTGCAGCTTGTCCAATCTCGGGCTTTCCTCCAGCACCAAGTCCTGCTGTAACTTTTGCCCCAAGAGCAATTTTTATGGGAGCAATAGAGGTTTGGAGAGCCTGAAGATCAGTATTGGCTACAATAAATTCAACATCTCTTACTCCATATTCAATCATACGATTAACAGCATTACTGCCTCCTCCTCCTGCACCAATCACTTTAAGAATTGTAGGATTTGTAGTAGAATCAAATCTTCTTGTGTTGCTATCAATCATATTATAATCTTTCATCAACGCTTCCTCCACGATTGGTCAAAACCATTCTTTCAAAAACCAACCTTTCAACTTTGAAGATATTTTATTTTTTCTTTTAACTTTACTGCTTACCTTCTTTAATTTATTGAATTTTTGTTGCTCGTGCTTATAAAGAACAAGACCAAGAGCTGAAGAAAACTTGGGATCTATATGCTCTTCTCCAATTCCATTAATACTCATTGGCAAACCTATTCTTGCGGGATAATTAAATACTTCTTCTATTAAATTAGAAATACCTGGGAATAAAGCCCCTCCACCTGTTAAAACTATCCCACCATTAATTTTATTATAAAGTCCCCGTTTAAGTATTTCCGCGCGCATCATTTCAAAAATTTCTCTCAGCCTTGAATTAATTATTACAGACAACTCTTTTCTACTTTTCTCTTGAGGGGGTCGAGTTCCAAGATTTGGAATAATTACAGTTTCCATTTGACTCTCAAGAATAGATGGGTGAGCAATTCCAGCTGTTATTTTAATATTTTCAGCAACATCCTCAGGAACCTTCCAAACCTGCGCAATGTCAAGAGTCACCCTATTAACACCAATAGGAATCACTCCCGTATAATAAGGGGAGCCGTCAATATAAAGAATAATATCCGTTGTCCCTTTACCCATATCAATAAACAAAACACCCATCTCACGCTCTTCTTTAGAAAGAGTTGCGTAAGATGAAGCTAAGCTTCCAAGAACAACCTCATCAACGGCAAATCCAGCTCGATTTACACATCTGACTAAATTCTGACTAGAAGAGCTAGACCCCGTAATAATGTGCACCTCCCCTTCAAGACGAATACCCATCATGTCTATTGGATTTTTTATATGAGGTATTCCATCCACAATAAATTCTTGAGGAATAACATGAAGAATTTCTCTATCCATTGGAATTACAATTGCTTTTGCTGCTTCAATCACCCTTTCAACATCTTCTTCGTTAATCTCTCTTGTTTTTGAATTTATTGCAACAACACCACGTGAATTAGTTCCTTCAACACTACTTCCAGACATAGAAACCGAAAGAGATGTAATATCACATCCTGAGATGAGCTCTGCAGCCTCAATAGAATTAGATATTGAATCAAGAGCCGCTTCAATATTTATTAAAACTCCCTTCCTAACTCCCCTTGATATACTAGTGCCTATTCCAACTATTTCTAATTGATCATTTAAATTTACCTCAGCAACAACCGTACAAATTTTTGAAGTTCCAACATCCAAACCTACTATCAAATTCCTAGACACTAACCTTCTCCTAACAAAATGATATCACCACTTCTTAAATCTATAACGCCAGGTTTTCCTTTAAGCAAATCAACCGCAAGAAACACTTTATGCATTACATCCATTAAATCCATATCAACTGTTATCAATATTTTATTATATATACTTTTAATATACAAAATTACATTATAATCATAAAAATTCAATTTTAAAAAATTGACCTCTGATATTAAATTATACAAATATTTTTGATTTATTTTAAGATAATCAAGGCCTCTTACAACATTAAGCATTCTATCCTCTAGAAAATCTCCTACATTATTGTCATTCAAAACTAATCCGCTAATTATAGGTAAATCGTAGGTTAAATACTTGCTTTTTTCCAAAATTACACCATCTGATGCAATACAATAATAAGTAATATTACCATTTACGTTTTCTAAAGCAACAGCAACAGGTATCCTTTTCTCTATTTTAATATTAATTTTGTTAGGAAACTTAAGATCAACTTTAACATTCTTTATTCTTAAATCTTTTTTAAGATTCTCCTCATATATTCTAACATTAGCATTATGATAATATGTATTAGGTTTAATTCCCGAAATTCTGATTATTTCCTCTTTAGAAAAAGAAATATCATTATTAATAATAATATATCTAATCAAAAAATAAGGAGACACAAAAATAATAATTATTATTTCAAAAAAAATTAAAGACGTAAAAAAATATATATACTTAATTAAAAATTTTCTCTCAAAAATCATAAACTAACCCGATTTACACTACTAGAAAAATTTAATCAATTATTACTTAAGTTTTTTGCAACATTTGAAATAAGACCAGAAAGCGCCATGGTAACAATAATAGAAGATCCTCCAGATGAAAAAAACGGCAAATTTATCCCGGTGGGAGGCAAAAGCCCAATTGCAATTAAAATATTCATTATACTTTGAAGAAAAATTGCAAGACTTGAAATAAATGCAAGAAAAAATTTAAACCTACTATCAGAATGAATAGCTATAAAATAACCAAAGTAAAAAAACAAAAAAAATAAGCTTATAGCAAACAAAACACCTAAAAATCCCAATTCCTCTCCAAGAACTGAAAAAATAAAATCAGAATTAGCCTCTGGCAGTTTTCCAAGTTTTACCTCTCCCATTCCCAAACCTTTGCCAAAAATTCCCCCACTTTTTAAAGCATTAAGAGATGCTATTATTTGGTAACCTTTGCCAGAAGGATCGTCGTAAGGATTGAGAAAGGCAAAAATTCTAGAAACTCTATAAGGTTCAAGCATCAAAAATATAGCAGAAACTGGCAAAAAAGTAATCACAATAGCAAAAACATAACTAAATGCCATATTAGAAACAAACAAAACAATAAAAAAAAGAATAGCAAAATAAATAGCTGTTGAATAATCATTTTGCAAAATTATTAACACCCAAAAAATTGCAAAAATAAACATTGGTTTTAACCAATATGAAACACCATTGTTTTTTCTTAGATCAAACTTACTCAAATAAGATGAAAGATAAACAGTAAAAGATATTTTAAAAATCTCAGAAGGTTGAATACTAATACCTTGAAAGAATATCCATCTTTTTGCTCCAGAAATGCTTGGGGCTAAAAAAGTTGCCAGAATTAAAAAAAGAGTTATAATCAATACAGGAAATATTGATTTTTTTAAAAAATTTAAAGAAATTCTCTCAAAAACTAGGAAAACTATAAAACTCAAAAAAAGATAATTAAGTCTTGTAAAAAATAAAAAATTTGGATTACCTGTCAACTCTAAACTTAGAAAAAAGGAAGAGGTATAAAAAACTACAAGGCCATAGGCTACTAACAGTAGCAAAACAAGTAAATAACATATCCTAAGTGAATTTATCTCTACAAACATAATAAATTATCTGATTTTTATCGTACTTAAAGCAATTATAGCAAATATTAATCCTATTATCCAAAATCTAATAACAACTTGCATCTCAGACCACCCAAGTTCTTCAAAATGATGGTGAAGGGGGGCCATTTTAAATACTCTTTTTTTAGTCTTTTTGTAAACCATGACTTGAATAATTACAGACATAGTTTCAATAATAAAAACACCCGCAAGAATTGAAAATAGTATTTCACTTTTTAAAATCAAAGCTGCCATTCCAAGAATGGCGCCCAGAGCCAGACTACCCGTATCTCCCATCATAATTTTAGCAGGATAGGCATTAAACCATAAAAATCCAAAACTACCCCCAAGCAAAGCTCCAAGAAATATTACAAGCTCTTCAGAGCCTTTAATATTTGGAATATGTAAATAAGCTGCAAAATCAGCCCTGCTTGTAAGATAGGCGATTATTATTAAAGCTCCTGTTATAACTATACTTAATCCAATTGCAAGCCCATCAAGCCCATCTGTTAAATTAAAAGAATTAGAAGCAGAAATTAAAATAAACATGCCAAAAGGAATGTAAAATACACCCAAATCTATTTGAAAAGATTTAATAAAAGGGAAATAGATTATACTAACATGCTCACCCCCAAAATAATACAGAATGCCAACAGAAATAAAAGAAAATATCATTTGCCCATAAACCTTAAATCGAGCTTTAAGTCCATCTGAAGTTTTCTTTTTGATTTTCAAAAAATCATCTATAAATCCCAAAAAAGCAAATCCAAGCATAACAAAAACCATAATCAAAAAATAAACATTTAGAATGTTGCTCCAAAACACTAAAGAGATAAAAACAGAAAAAAAAATAAGAATGCCCCCCATAGTAGGAATTCCTGTTTTTTCACTTAAATGCCTTTTAGGACCATCTTCTCTTAAAATCTGATCAGCTCTTAATTTTTTTAACCTTAAAATAATATAGGGGCCTACAATTAAGGAAAGCAAAAATGCAAAAATTGTAGCATAAGCCATTCTAAAGGTAATATATTTGAGCAACCGCAAACCTAAAAGGTAAAACATAAGAACCTCATTATCAACTAAATATAATTTAAAATTCTCTCCAACCTGTTGAACCTTGAGCCCTTAATTACAATAAAAACTGAAGGTTCTAAGCTTTTTAAAAAAAAATCAATAAATTTATCAAACTCACTAAAATAATATAAACACTTTTCAACTAAATTTTCAGAATCCCTAACAGCTAAAAATTCTTCACCAATTAGAAAAATTTTATCAAAATTCATTGAAATAGCTTCTTGAATTAAATCTTTATGAGTTTTGTATTCAAATTCTCCAAGCTCTTTAAAAGATCCAAGAATTATAAATTTTTTATTTTGGATATTAAGATCCAAAATTATATCTTTTAAGGCCATAAAAGAACCCATATTCCCATTATAAGAATCATTTAAAATTAAATATCCATTTTGTGTAAAAATTTCTGCCCTACCCTTTTGAAAAGCAGTTTCAATTAAACCTTCTCTTATTTCTTTTTCTCCCATTCCTAAAAATAAAGCCAAATTAATACACCCTATTGCATTAAAAATATTATGCCTGCCTAGCAATAAAATAGAGTATTCAAACCCTTTGTAAATAAAATCATAAAAAATTTTTCCTTCCAGAAAAGAAAATGATTTAATATTAAGATTTTCAAAATCAAAATAAACAATTTTAACATTTGGATTTTCGATTTTTGCTTTTTTTTCAAGATAAACACAATAATCATTCATTTCATTTAAAACAAAAATTTCAATGTTTCTACCAATTATTTTGCTCTTTTCAAAAGCAATAACTTGTAGCTCCTTGAAAGCTTGCATATGTGCGTAGCTTATATTCGTAATAATAACAATTTCCGGTTTTAAAATTTGGGATAAAAGATCCATTTCTCCAACATAACTAACTCCAACTTCAAAAACAGCATATTCCTCATTACCTTCTACCCTTAAAATACTAAGAGGAAGCCCAATGTCAGAATTTAAATTACCCCAAGTTTTGTAAGTTTTATATTTCTTCGAAAGTATACTATAAAGCATCTCTTTGGTTGTAGTTTTGCCATTACTGCCTGTAATAGCAATTCTTTTAAAGCTTGTTCTTTCAATCAAACACGATGCTAAAGTTTGAAGAAGTTTTATTACATTGCTTGTAAGCAAAAATACTAATTCTTCATTATCATTCAAATATTCAATACACTCAGATTCATGATCTCTTGAACATACAAAACATTTAACACCCAAATCAATTAAATACTTAACAAAAGAAAATCCATCTACTTTATTTCCCTTATATGCAAAATAAAGACTAACATTGATATTATCATTCTTTATTTCTCTACTATCTAAAGAGTAAAACGATACTATCTTTTCAATATTTTTTATATTCCCTACAAACTTCACATCTTTAGAAGAGATTAAAATATCTTTAATCTTTATACGCACACAAACCTCATTCTAAATTTTTTACTCAGAAAAAATATTTATATCTTCATTAGCCTTCTTTTCCAAATTCAATTCTGAAAAAGAAAAGCTTTCTATTCTATTAATATTTTCAAGTTCATATATTACTGTGAGCAATCTTAAATTATCATCAATAATATTTTCCTGTTCATTGTCTAGATGATAAAATTCTCTAAGCTTTACAACATATCTGAAATTTAAGTAAATGTTAAAACACAGTATAACTGTTAGTATCAAAATTAAAATACAATAAACTTCAAACTCAATTTTACTTATGCTATTCATAATTTTTTTACAGCTCTAAGCTTTGCGCTTCTTGAAGGTTTATTTTTTTTAATCTCATCGAAACTTGGAATAATAGGCTTTTTTGAAATCTTAGCATACAAATCGAAGCTTAAACTCCTAAAAAAATCTTTTACAATACGATCTTCTATTGAATGAAACGTAATAATAGCTAAAATTCCATCTTTAGCTAAATTTTCTACCCACAAAGGCAAACTCCTTTTAAGCCTAGTAAGCTCATCATTTACATAAATTCTTAACGCTTGAAAAGTTTTTGTAGCTGGATTTATTTTAGCTTTTGAAAAAGGATAAACTTTATTTATTATGGACTGTAACTCTTTTGTAGTTTGTATTTTTTTAATTTTTCGATATTCTACAATAGCTTTAGAGATTCTTCTAGAATAATGTTCATTACTTAAATCATAAATTAATTCTTCAAGATCATATTTACTAAAAGTGTTTACAATCTCAGCCGCACTAATGCTGCAAGAAGAAGAACAAAGTCTCATATCTAAAGGTTCATCTTCAAGAAAAGAAAATCCTTTTTTACTGCCCTTGTAATGAAACATAGAAATACCAAGATCAACTAAAATAAAATTGGCTTTGGCATTTAAAGGGTAATTGGCAAAAAAATTATCAAACCAATCATTAAAATATGTAATTCTATCTTCAAAAATAAGAAGGAACTGCTTTGCTCTTTGTAAAATTTGAAAATCTCTTTCAATTCCAATCAAACTTAAAAAGTCATATTTTTCAAGAATAGCTTTTGCATGAGTACCTTCTCCAAGAGTAGAATCAATGTATATTGAATCGCTTTTTACAGGCAAATCTTCTATAAGCTTACAAATTGCATCAAGAAGTACTGGAAAATGAAAAACATTATTATTCATTTAATTTAAACCTATAAATTATTTTTTTTTCATTTCCATAAACATCGCCATATTTTATTTTAATTTCATTCTTACCCTTAACAAAATTAAGATCATTTATTTTAAGGCATCCGCCATCTTTTTTAATATTCAAAATATCTAATCCGTAATTTTTCTCTTGAGTTAAAATATATGTATTATTAATCAAAAAAATATTTTGAAAATCTGAACGAAAAATACTTTCATTATTCAAGATGATCTCAAAATAATAAATTCCTTTAAGAGAATTTTCAAAAGATTCTAATTTTTGAGTATGAAAATATAATAAAAGACTGTAATGACCAGAATCAACACTTAAATTTGTATTTTTTAATAATTCCAATCTCTCATCATCACCCTTTCCTTTTAAAAACACCTTACCTAAAGTATAAACTGTCTCAGCAACTACATTGTTTTTATTCTTAATAACAAACAAAGGATTGATAATCTTTTTAGCACTAGGATCATTAACTACTAAATCAATAACACTCTTTTCATCATTTAAAAAAATCTTTCCAAGTTTATAAAAAAAACCCCCTAAAATCCCTAAATTCAAATTTAAATCATTGTCAAAAATGATCAAAATACTACTATTTCTATCTACTCTATTTTTTGAATATAAGATTTTATAATTATTTGAAAAAACAGATACTGTTTTTTTCAAGGGCCTTAATCTTATTCCAATATTCAATTTATTATTATCCAATGCACCAAAATCTTTAACTAAAGCAAACTTTTCATCATTTTTAAATTCCAAAAATGGATATAAATCTAAAATATTAAAGAAAAATATAAAAACAATTAAAATCACTGTCCCAATCCCAAATATTTTAAATCATTATTAGTATTAAAATACAAAATTCCATTTCCAAATTCAACAAAAGAGCTTATTTCATCTTTAATAAAAATATTATCAAATAATCTAAAAGAATTTGCAGAATAAGTCTTTATATTAATAATTTTTTCACTCTCAGAATAAAAATATATTCTGTAAATATTTTGAAAATAATCATATGATGCTCTTAAAATAGAATTTTTATTTTCAACTTTAAATATTCTAACACTTTTAATATTTATCACCACAAGTGAATTTTCACTTTCAATAAACAAATTATAATAATCATCTATTTTTATAAAAGTCTCAAAACTATTAATAGCTAAATCGCTTAATTCTAAAATTTTTTTATAATTATTCTCTAAATCAATTATTTCTAAAAAATACTTGGAATTACCTTTTATTGAAACTAAATATTTATTATCAAAACTTAATTTAACAAACCATGCTGGAAATTTTCTCTCCAAAAAATTTTCCGTATAAATTATCTTGCCTTGTTTATATATATTAACCTCTCCATTAGAAAGCCCTAAAACTAAAACTTCATTATTGTAATCCACACTTAAAATTGAGGACAAAAAATTGAGCACTAGTATATTATTTCCACCAGAATCATAAATCTCCAAAGTTTTATACAAGTTGTTTAAAGTAAAAATTAAATTATTTATTACAAAAACAAAATCCTTGAACTTGAGCTTAAATAAAAATTTATTGTTTTTAACAGAAAAAACAGAATAATCCTGACTAGAATTTAAAAGCACATAATAATAATCTGAATAACTTATTAAGTTATCACTTAAAAGAGAATAACAAGATTCTCCAAAATTAAGATTTAAAACCTTATTTGATACAAAAACATTCTTGCTTAAATTTATATTTTTATAACCGGATTTATTTTCAAAACTCTTAAAATCATAAAAATTAGATACATTCATAGTAGATCTTATAAAAAAATCAATCAAAATTATAAATAACAAAAACAAACTCAAGATCAAAAAAACTTTTAATTTCTTGAATTTAACTGCACCCTCTTCTGAATTGAAACTCAATATAAATTCTCTCCCACTTTAATCTATCTATTTTGCCTTAATTAAATCCGAACTAAACTTTGAAGACCAAACTCCATGAAACCTTGAAAATTTTTCAGCAACTTCTTTTTGAGAAGCTATTGTGGCTAAAGATCTTCCAGCTTCAAGATAACCAAGAGAATGCAATCCAAATTCATGAGATCCACTAAGCTCATATTTACTTCTTAAAATAAATGCTCCTTCTTCTAAAAGCTCAAACACTTTAATAAGATGTTCAAATTGAAATTTATAATAAGGACTCTCAAGTTTTAAATTTTTAGAAAAATCTCTAAAGTCAATAATATTTTTAGAAAAAATAATAAATTTAAGATATACATCCTCAAGGAAAACAAGCGTCTTAGAATCTTTTTTGCTAAAAATTTTAGCCAAATCAATTAAATAGCCCAATTTTTTAATAATTAAAAACCTCTCTTCAGGGTTTAAGTTAAGAGCCTGGGGCATTTCAATTAACTCTCTTGGAGTGATGCTAAGAATGGGACTAATAACTAAACTAAAATCAGAAATCAATCCAGACAAAATTTTTTTTATAGAATAATTAACTTTCAATCTAGGCCTAGTATAAAAATAATTTAAAGACGAAACATAACTTAAAACATTTAAATTAAAATCAATAAGATCAGATGAAAGCTTAGCATTTAATGTAAATTCACTAGTCTCTTTTATAGCTGCTATATCATTTAAAGTCCTTAAAATAAGATTATTAATGTACACTATTTTTTTATAATTTTCATTATCAATTAAATCCATAAACACCCGCCTAAAACTCATACAAAGGTGATTTATCAGCTATCCAATACATTGATTTAATAACAAACATATTAAATATTTTAACAAGTTATAAATTTATAAAAAACACCCTTGGAACATTAACTTTACCAATAAGCAAAGCACTAACATCCTTATAATAAATTATGTAAAATTTTAAATACTTTTTGAAAGTATCAAGTCTTAAAACATACAAAATCCCCTAGTCTTATTAAAGATTAGATTAAATCAAGCATTCAATTAACAGCCAATAACAATATTTATTTAAAGAACACTGCTTGAAAAAGCATTAAACTTACAATAATTTATTTTTCAATCTCTTAACAAAAGTATCCGTGCAAAATGAAACAAAATTCAAACTTTGAGAAGAAATTTTAAATTCAAAAACAACATCAACTCCAAAAGAACCAAAATTAATTCCATCTAAAAAAATTGATGCTGCTGCTATGAAATATTCCTTTGAAAAAGAAAGAGAAAGTTTACTTAATTTAGAAAACACAAAAGAACGATTATAAACAGAATGGGGAGAAATAGGTGTAAGTAAAAACCCCTCAAGATCTGCTTCTAAAATAGGACCTCCTGCTGAGAAAGAATACCCTGTTGAACCTGTTGGAGTAGATACAATTATCCCATCACTCTTATATGATAAAAAACTTTCAGAATTAACCTTAAGATCTACATAAATCATTTTATTAAGAACGCTTGAGCGAATAATAATATCATTTAAAGCATATTTAGAAATTAAATCTTTACCGTGCTGATAAACTGTTGCATGAAGCAAAAATTTTTTATTAATAACTAAAGAATTGTTAAAAAATTTATCTATGACTTTTTTAAAATCTTCGATCTTAATATCTGCCAAAAACCCTACCTTGCCCATATTAATTGAAATAATAGGAATATCAAAATTTTTACTTTCAAGAAGCAAATTAACAGCCAAAAGAACTGTTCCATCTCCTCCTAAAGTTACCAAAAAAAGAAAATTTTCTTTTGGAAAAGAAAATAAAGGCCTGCCAACATCTATTAACACCACCTCAACAAAATACTTGGTTTCTAAATAAACTTTAATATCATTGCCTAAAAGACTAGCTCCTGACTTTAAAGTATTAATGCAAAGAAGTACCTTATTCTTCATATTGATCTTTATAAGGAATATCGTCAAATTCACATTTATCAAAAATTTTTGTAATATCAATTAATACTAAATATTCACTCTCAAGATTATCAGTCTCATCAAGCTTTACAACTCCGGATATATATTTTCTATCTAAAGTTTGCAAAGTAGCAGGAGGTTCTTGGATTCTAGAATCATCAAAGCTAATAACTTTAAGAACCCTATCAACAAAAATGCCCAAAAGTTTATTTTTAATCTTAACTATTAGATATCCTGTCAAAAGCATATCTTCTTCTGTTGTTGAAATAGAAGGAACTCCAAATTTAATATTTAAATTAACCAAAGGAATAATACTGCCTCTAAGATTATAAATACCTATAATATATTCAGGAACATTTGGTATAGCATAAACTCCTTCTGATGGAACTTTAATAATTTCTCTAATGTGCTCTATTGACACCCCATAACTTTCTTTGCCTATTTTAAAACCCGCAACTTGAAGCTGTGACTTCCTCTCTTTAGATATTTCTTTTTTCAACATATTTTTATACCTTTAAATTGATACTTACAACAATTTAATTAAATTACTACTTGCCAAAACTTTTACCTAAAAAATAAATTTCAAAAGAATTTTTCCTTACAGCTTTGGGCCTAATTTTTTTTACAAATTTAAAATATTTTTCAAACCTTTTAAAAATTTGCATCTCATCTCCCCCCTGAAAAACCTTAATAAGCAAATTTCCTTTTTTAAGTAAAACTTCAAGCGATAAATCTATTATTCTCATACTTAAATTAAAAGAATTACTGGTATCTACAAGTCTATTTCCAGTAGTTCTAGGAGCTACATCGCTAATTACAAGACTATAAGGCCCAAACATATTAATTTTAGAAACCGTATCCTCTAAAAATATATCTCCCTTTACAAAATAAAAATTATTAACATATTTAAGACCAATGTCATTAATATCAACAGATACTAAAATGCCTTTTTTAAGCTTTTTATAAGCATATTGGGAAAAACTACCAGGTGCTGCACCAATATCTAAAACATTACCAGAAGAAAATAAAGAAAATTTTTCATTGATTTCTATCAATTTATACACAGACCTTGCCAAATACCCTTCTCTTTTAGCTTTTTGAGAATACTCATCATCCAGGCAATACACATCAATCCCTTTAATACACTTTATTATACTTTTTCATTATAATTCTTATTATGCAAAATAAACTATTTTTAAAAAATATTGAAAAAAATATTAATAATGTCTTTTCAACAACTAATTTTCTAAATTTATTCAAAGATAAAGATTTAAAATTTACTCTTAAAATAAAAAAGGAAACCCTTGATTATATTAAAGCACCAGCAATTGAAATCATCAATAGAGGCGGAAAACGAATAAGACCAATGATAATGATTCTTTTGGCTTACGCATTGGGTTTAAAAGAAAAAAACGACAAACTAATATATAAATTAAGCCTGCTGCTTGAACTTCCCCATTCTGGAAGTTTGATTATTGATGATATTGAAGACAATTCGCTAAAAAGACGAGGCACATCAGCAATACATTTAATCTATGGAATAGATAACAGCATAAATGCCGGTAATTTAATTTATTTTTTACCTGCAAAATTAATAGAAAGATCAAATTTAAAAGAAAATCAAAAATTACTAATTTATGAAAATTTTTTTACAACTCTTTCAAATCTACACCTAGGACAAGGAATTGACATTAAATTTCACAATGAATCGTACATTCCAAGTATTAAGGAATACATTTCTTTAGTAGAATTAAAAACAGCTTCACTTTTCGGAATGGCTAGCTTTTTAGCTGCAATACTCACAAATAATGAAGACAAAGCTAAAAAAATTTACAGCACATTCTTAAAACTTGGCGTTTATTTCCAAATAATAGACGATATTAAAAACATCAAAAATAAAATTAATGGTAAAGAATTTGGAGACGATTTATTTGAAGGAAAAAAAAGCTTGCCAATAATTTATTTTTTACAAGAAAAAAAATTTGAACCAAAAATTATTTCAAAATTTAATCAAATAAAATATTCTAAAACCACTACAGCAAGAAAAGAAATATTTAAACTAATAGAGATGATAAATTCATCAAAATCAATAAGAAACTCAACTATTATTGCCTTGAAATACTTAAACGAGTTTAAAAATGAACTCAATTTATATCCATTAGCAAATAAATATAAAAATCTGTTAATAAATATTGTCGAACAAATAAAAGAAGGAATTTAATGAGAAAAACAATGATACTCGCACTTTTTTATGGCTTGATCCCAAATATTTACCCTACAATAACACAATCAACATTAAAGCTAAATGAGCAAACAAACAAATACACAATAGAAAAACTTTACCAAAAATCAATGCTGCTAAAAAAATCAAAAAAATATAACAAAGCTATAGCAAATCTAAAAAAAATAATTAACATGGATCAAAATCAAGTTGATGCTCATCTTTTGCTCTCAGAATTAGAATATTTAAATAAAAACTGGAAGAAAGCAATTATTAAATCTCAAGATTACTTAAAAATAATAGACTTTAAAGATAAAAAAAACTTTTTAGATATCTCTTGGGCATACTTTTTAATAGGAGAAGTCAAAAATTCAATGGACTACATAATTAAATTTTTCCAAAGCAGTAAAGAATTGTTTAAAGAAAATATATTTATAGCAATTGATGCTCTTTTTAAAAAAAGTATTTATCATTTTATAAACAATGAAAATGCAGCATTTAATACAATACTAACTTTAACGTTCCAATTAGCGATCAATGACGATACTTTATTTATCATTTTTTTAAATAATTTAGAAATAATAAAACAAATACCCTTTTATTATTTCAATAGGGAGAAATTAAAAGAATTATATCTGCAAATTAGCATCCTAAAAACAATTCAAAACACAAAGTGTAGAACTTAAACTAAGATTTATCTTTTTTCTTAATCAACGAAACTAATATATTTATTATTATTGCTACATAAAATGGAAAAGAAAGAGAAAAATAAGAATTTATATACTCTTGAGTACGAAAAAATTGATATTCAAAAAAAACTATCAAAAAAGAAATTGGAAAAATTAATAAAGGATTTGAAAATGCAATATACAGAATGCAAATAGCAAGCCAGCCATTGTTTAATCCCAAATTATAAGAGTAAGCTTTAAGATTTACCGCAATAAATGAACCGGCAAGACTTGCTGTGAAAATTGATACAAAAATTGCAAAAGATTTGAAACGATTACTTATTTTCTCACCCAAAATATCTTCATAATTCCCTGAAGAAATAAATTCAAAAACTGCTCTAATTCTTGAATAACTTATAACATAAACAGTAACAAATAAAAAAATGAAAAAAATAACAATAAAAACAATAATTTCAAAATTTCCAGATAAATTTAAAGTAAAACCAGGAATAAAATTAAAATTACTCTTCATCAAATAATCAACAAGAAAATAACAAAAAATATTAACACCTATTCCTGCTATGAAAATATCATAATTCTTCTTTACTATAAAAGATAAAAAAAATCCAAACAAAAGGCTGATAAAAAGAGCAAAAATAGTCGCTAGAAAAATTCCATATCCAAAATAAATAAAAAAAGATGTCAAAAATACTGAAAGATACGAAATACCCTCAATAGACACATTTAAAAGTCCTATTCTTTCTGTATAAAGAACTCCAAGTGCTAAATACGAAAATACAAGAGCCTGCTCAAAAACACCAAACATCTACTTTTTCCTAGCTTTAATCAAAAATAAAGAGAGAAAAATTGCAATTGATTGACACAGCCCAATAAATTCATACTTAAAGTCATAATTTATATTAAGAAAATTATTAAATTCGATTAATATCGAAAACAATAGACTGAAAAATAATACATAAATATAATTAAATCCTGAAATTACAGCAACAATTAAACTGCTCCAACCAAGTCCTGAGGTTAGTCCTAAAACCAAATAAGGTTTAAAGAACACTACAAACATAGATCCAGCAAGACCATTTAAAAAGGCACTACCAAACACAGCAAAAAACTTATATTTAAATTCATTTATATTAAAAAAAATATCTCTCTTTTTCTTATTGCTTAATATTTCAAGCTGAAGTCCATAAATAGTTTTCTTATGCATAAAAACATAAAAAAGCCAAATTGACACACCAAACAAAAACAAGTAAATAAGTGATGAATCTAAAGCAAATAAACTATTAACTCTTTTTGTATGATTAGAAAAACTACCTGTTTTTAACATATTCAAAATAAATCCATCTACCAACCTTTGATTTCCATAAGAAATTAAAAGACCTGTTAAGGCTCTATTTAATCCAAAGAAAAAAGTAATAAAAAAGGGAATAAGTCCTAAAAGTCCTACAAAAAAAGAACTCAAAAATATTAAATATATAAAATTAAAATAGGTTAATCCAAAAAAACTTGAAAATATATAAACTAAAAATGCTCCAAAATAAACCTGGCCTTCATTCCCAAGATTTAATGAATTACTCTTGGCACAAGTGGAAATACCAGTAGACATGATTAAAAATAAAATAAAGCGCCAAGATATCATCTTAATATAAGAAAATTGAAAAAAATCACCAAAAAAATAGCTAATACTTAATATCAAAAAAGAAAAAATTAATGCCATAAAGCTATTTCTAAACAAGGTCATAAAAATAGTAATTCCTTTAATTTTTCTTTACCAATCTTTTCTCTAGATACGTTTAATAAAACTTCTCCCATTTTCATTGCCAAAATGTTATCTGAGAGCAAAAACAATTCATCTAAATTGGAAGTAATCAAAAGAACTGGCTTTTCTTTTGAATAATTACGAATAGCAATAGACATTTCATTATAAGCTTTGTGATCTAAATTACTTAAAGGAGAAAAACAAATTAAAAAACTTTTTGCAATATACATCTCTCTGTAAAGAGCAAACTTCTTCAAAGTTCCTCCAGAAAATGCCAAAGATTTAGAATAAAGAATTCTATATATTTTCTCTTCGCTACAAAATTCCATTTTTTTTTTAAAAAAATCTTTAATCTTATTAATATAAGATTGCCTAATAAAAATTTTATTTTCAAAATTCATAAATTTAGCTAAAAAATTATCCAATATACTACTATTATCAGGAAATAAATTGCCAATACCTAAGGGTAAAAATCCTGCTTTACACTCAAAAATATTTACTCGTTCATATCTAATGCCATCAATTTTTATGCATCCAACAAAAATAAGCTCCCCTAAGAATAATTTTTCCCACGTTTTAATTGTCGCTTCTTCGCCAATTATTCCTAAAACACCCCTTTTATTTAAAGAAAAACTAACATCGTACTTCCAAAAATCTTCAAAAAACAGATTAAATTTAATAGAATCTTTTTCAAATTTATTAAAATTAATATTTGCAAAAAATAATTTATCACTAGAGGATTCAAGTTTGCTCAAAATTGATTCTTTGTTTATTGTTCTAAAACATTTTCCATCTTTTAAAACAATAAACTCATCACTAAATTTTACAGCATCTGTTATCTCACTGTGAGTAATAAAAAGAGAAGCAATTCCTGATTTCTTAAGCAATACAAGCAATTTTATAAAAGCTTGAGCTTCTTTTTGAGAAAAATAAGCAGCACTCTCGTCAAAAATAATTATTTTTGCATTCTCTTTAAGAGAAGCAATAATAAGCAAAAAGTAAATTTCTTTAATATTTAAATCTTTAATTTTCTTGTCTAGATCAAAAGAAATTTTATAAAATTGCATAAGCCACCTATAATACTTATAGGTCTTAGACTTATTCATCGGCATGAAAAATGCATAACCAAACCAATATATACTCAAATATTCCCATACTCTTAAATTCATTTTCAAATTAGGAACTTGAGAAACGAGATAAATACCATTATTTTTAGCTTTATCTACATTCCAATTTTTCTGCCTAATGCCATTGACCAATATTTCACCACTATCAAATTCAACAAGTCCAGCAATAATCTTAGCTAGAGTACTTTTCCCCTCCCCATTTTTACCAACTACTGTTAAAATTTTAACTTCTCCAATTCTTAAATTAATACTGTCCAAAATAGGCTTATCAATATCTGGAAAATACTTAACTATATTTTTAAACTCTACCATTAATTTTGTTCCAAATTAATTTCTATGCCATTTTCACTAACCTCTTCTATTTTTTTTAAAAGATCTCTTTTCAACTTTTGACTGGTTCGCTCTAAATAAAAAACATTAGAAATATTAAATAAAACTCCTTTGTGTTTTATACCAAAAATATCAGAATTACCATAGTTAATCTCTGACTTAAGCGCCTTATCCAAAACATATGAAACATAATATTTTTGATTTGTAATTCCCGAACCAATAATATTTTCTTTATTATCTAAATAATCTTCGCTATCAAAAAGAATTGCAAAAATATTATTCTCTCTAATAGAGGAAAGCACTCCTTTAACAGCAGGTCCTACAATAGGAAGTATTACCAAAGCACCCGAATCCTTAATCAAAGAATCTGATAGCAATTTAGCTAAATTGCTATCATGCCAATTGCCCAAAACTCGATAATAAACTTCGGAATTCGTGCCCACATCAAGAATACCTTTTTTAAAATAATAATAAATATAATCTCTCATAATAGGATAATCTTGACCTGCAATAAGAGCAGCATTCCCAAAGCCAGAATTAAATTCCTTTAAAAATAGACCTACATAATATCCTAAAACATATGCTTCTTCTGCAACATTATAAGAAACTGAATAGACTTGGTTGTTAGTATTTTTGACCAAAGAATCAAAAATGAGAAACTTAGTATAAGGGTAATCACTTGAAACACTGTCAACAATATCTTGCATAGCATTATTTGTAGTTATTAAAAAATCATATTTTTTTGAGGTTAATAATTTTTCAAGCATGTCTATCCACTCGCTTTGATTAAATCCGGCTTCTAAAACTTTAATTTCAAGATTTTCATGCTTTTTTTTAAATTCAAACAAAGAATCATACATTTCTTTATAAGATGGAGATCCTGAAATAATTCCTGGAATAAATAAAGCAATATTTGTTTTATTAGAAATATTAACCTTTCGCTTTTTAAAAAAAATTAAATAAACAAATAAATATAAATGGAATATCGTGAATAAAATCCAAAACCCTTTAAAAAACACATTCTTACTCATAAAGATAATACATCCTTTTATTAATTATTATTAAATTTACCTTAAAGCTACAAAAGTTAAATAAAAAAAGATCAATAATAAGCTATGAAAACAAATCTGCCAAAACTAATTAAAAAATTGTACGAATATCTGGAAAACACATCTTTTCCCCCTTTTATAAGATTTTGGCAAAAAAATTAAAAACCTAAATAGCAAAATATTAAGCAAATTCTGAATGTAAATTTTAAATTTCATTGAATAATATAATAAAATTTGAAAATTTTTCATTTCTTAATAATGCTCAATATTAATAAGTTTAAAATAACTAATAAAAACAAATAAGCTACTTTCTCCTTCTATTTGATTTTTCAAGGAACATATCATTTTATCTAACAAATAACTTTAACATAAAAAGCTAAATATATAAAAATCAAAACTCTTTAGGGCGCAATAAATACAATTCATTAACATTTAAATTACTAGTAATATCATCATTTGAACGTCTTAAATACATTTTTAAAGAATGGATTGTTTTAAAAAATTTATTTTTTAAAAAATTTTTATTAGATTTGTAATCTTTTAAAAATTTTGAAATAGAGCTGTGAACAGTTATTGACTTGTCGAAAAAATTAGAAAAATATTTAAAAACATCATCTACAAAATAAAACCTATTGGCCAAATCAACAAAATTATTAAACAGTACACCAATCCTACCCTTTAAATAATTAATATTTTTTATCATATCAACCCTGTTACCAAGTTTATAATTTTTATCTTCCAAACTCCATTTTGAATATATAGAATTAAATTTAAAATCTTTTACTAAATAATTATACATAGAGTTAAATCTGAAACTATCTTCAGTATATTTTAAAATAAAAAAATATAAAAACCCTTTATTTAAAGACATAAAATTATCCTTAGCCATCCTTATAAAATTTTGATTAACACCCTTTAGAGTGCCTTCATTAACTTTATGTAAAAAAGAATTTCCATTAAAAAGCAAAAGACTATTATTGGGAAAAATTAAATATTCGGTTTTATCAATGTGCCTTACGCTACCCTTGTAAACATTAATAAAATAATTATTAAAATAATCATTGTTAACATAAAATTTTGAAGTATTTTCAGCCTTAAACAAATTATTATTTATAATAACAGAAAATGAAGATCCTTTAACAATGTTATGAATTACAGCATCAACACTTCCTCTAAACAAATATATTTTTGCATCTTGCAAATCTTTAAGAGAAGAATAAAACACAAAACTATTTGTATTGGAATAAAAAATTAAATCTGCAGAAATACCGTTTATTTCATATAAATTTATTTTGAGCTTTGAATTTTCTCCAACCTCAATAAAATCGTACTCAAAAATTTCATCATCTAAATCTAACTTAACAGGAAATGTATTCCTAACAACACCAACTTTACCTTCTATTTCTTTTACAACTGCTACTTGAGAAAATAAAGCCCTACTTGAAAGCAATATCAAAAGGACAAAATGATATATTCTAAAAATATAGTTCTCCTGATCTTTGAAAAACTTATAAGCTTAATTATACCTTGTTTTACATAAATTTATTACACTTTGAACAATGATGAAAAAGAACTATAATTTAATTTAATTTAAGAATTAAAAATATTAAGTTTTTTAAGTTTTTATTGACACACTATAATTGCTATAATAATAAAATAGCAAAAGAGGAACGTTAATATTTAGAGGTTCTTACTTTAAAGATAATAGAAGCCAAGTTATTAAAAGGGTGTATTTATGAATATAAAGAATAAATTAATAAGAAGGGTGTATTTATGAATATAAAGAATAAATTAATATTGATGCTACGCATTGTAGTTGTAATCTCTTTTATTGCATGCAAAACGACTCCAGAAGTAAGAGAGAGTAAAAATGCTAAAATTGCACAATCAGATAATAAAAATTTTCAATTAAGAGATATAAAAGACATTAAAAATGAACTAATAAGAGAGAGGGGACATCTTTTTTATTCTAAAGAGTTTAATGAGGCTGAAAAATTAGAAGAAGCAATGAAACAAAATTTTTCTCAAAGAAAAGTAAAAGAAGGAAATGAAATTGCTCTAAAGGTACTTGAAAGGTATAAAACAATAATAAAAGAAACAAAAGAAAAAAAAGAAAAAACAAATTACCTTAAAGAAAATATTGAAAAGTATTTAAATGATGCAGAAGCAAATGAAGCATATGTATGGATTCCGCTGGAAATCGATGAAGTAAATAACCTATATTTTGAAGCAACAAGAAAATATAAAAATTACGATCTTGACAATGCCCTTGACATGTATAGCAAAGCATTCAACAGAGCACAACAAGCCGCAAAAAATGCTAAAGAAGCTAAAGCTTTAAAAGAAACTGATGAGAGAATGTACAAACAATTAAAAGCGCTTGAAGCAGCTTCTAACTTACCAATTTATAGCAACAATAAGCTTATCAAGCCATCACCATGGAATGGTAGAGCATTTATTAAAGAGAGAAACAGTCATCTAAACCTTTTAAATATCAATAGGGGTATTTATCTTCTTGGAGAAACAGAAACTCAAACTCCAATAGTACTAGCATATGAAGAAAGGGTAGAAGTAGCAAAAAACTCTAAATCTCAAAAACAATTCAAAACACTAGAACTCATTGAGCGATCTAGAAAATTGTGGGAAAAAGGAGTTGAAGCTAAACATGTCAAAAACTTTAGACTTGCCAATGAATTATTTTTAGAATCTGCAAGATACCTAGAAGCTTATCAAAGCAATGCAAGTAGTGAACTTTATGTAATAAAAATAGGCAATACTTTGTGGGGCATTTCTAAAAAATTATACAATGATCCTTATCTATGGCCAAAAATTTGGTTTGCTAACAGACAAAAAATACAAAATCCAGATCTGATTCATTCTAACTGGAAAATAATAATTCCTGCCAAATAAAGCAAAAACAATCATATAGCAAGGCTTAAAAGCCTTGCTATCTTATTTTATATCTAATAAAATTAAATAATAAAAACTAAATAATAAAAACATTCTAAAAGAGACAGGAAATGAAGAAACTAACATTATTAAACTTAATATTTATTTCATGCTATACAATTAACCTAGAAAAGTTAACAAAAGAAACTCCTTATGGGGTTTATCTTAGAGAAGCTCAAAAGGCTATCAATATTAATGATTACAACTCTGCGCTAAAAGCATACGAAAAAATGATTCAAAATTTTGCTCACAACCCAAATATAGTTGCTACTGGTAAATATGAAATTGCATTCATATATTACACAATAAATAAAACAGAAAAAGCAAAAAAAATATTTGAAGAGCTAATAGAAAATAAAATGGAAATGCCCAAATGGATTAAGCCTTTGGCTAAAAAAATATTAAATAAAATAGAAAATAATAATTTAAAAAAATAAAAATTCTTACTGAAATATTATTCCATAAATTGTAATATCTTTTTCTTTTGCAGAATTGATAACATCTTTATAAACAATAGACCCTCTTGGATACTCATGGGGAGGCGCATCCCCTATAACAATAATAAATCTTCTTTCTGCCCGCCAATCAAACTGAGTTACAGCAGCATCAATCCCCTCAAACACAGCTTCTGGATAATCCCCACCACCGCCAACATTAACATATTTAAGAATATTATTCAAATAAGGAACAGTATTAAAATCAAAAGCTTTGGTTAAAAAATCTTCAAGATAGTCTTTATAAAAAACAAGACCTATTCTATAGGATTTAAATTTTTGCAATTGCGGTTCTATTATTGAAAATAAATGCTCTTTTAGAATCTCAATATTACTCTTCATACTGTCAGTAACATCAACAACAAGAACTAGATCTAAATCATAAACTGGATCTTCTGAGTTTTTTAGAATTTTTTTTATTTTATCAACAATATCAATGCCATCCTTAGCAATAACAACTTCATCTGAAAATTTTGTAAAATTATCTCTTAATTCATTAAATTCAATTTTCCCTTGATTTTGATCATCTTTAAAAAGTAATTCATAAGCATTGTCTTGATACTTACCTAAATAATCATTATATTTTTTTTCAAAAGATCTTATAGAAAACCAAAAGGGCTCTTTTTTGTTTTTTAATATTTCTAAATCAATCTCACCACTTCTTGTTGAAAAATTTGGAAATCCGTATTTTAATTTTTTTGGAATCAATATATGAAAAGCTTCTCCAAACTTCTTATTAGGAACGGGTGTGGAAGATGTTAATGACAAAAGTTCTTTATTTTTAATAACTCTTCCATTTAAAATTCTAATTTCATCTCCATTAACCTTATTATAGCTTAATGTACGAAATGAATAAGTAGCCACATCTTTTTTCTTATCAGGAATTTCAAAAGACTCTGTCAATATTACTGATTTAATTGAAGGTTTTTTTCTAATAAAAAGATGAAATCCCTCTTCATGGGCCTCAACATAAACATCATCAATACCAATTTTCAAAGAATTATCTTCAAATCCAAACAAATAAAAACTAATAAAAAGAAATAAAAAAATTTTCTTCATAAGGAAACCGCCCTATAAATAATTCAAAACCAATAAATAAGGCCTATAATCAAAGTTTTTCGGATAAATTTTCATAAAACAAAACATTCGATTTAGAAAAACTATTCTTAAAAATATTCCTGAGATTCAAACTAGCAAGATCTTTTTTAACACTCTTTACCATATCTTCATCTCTATTTAAGATATCAAAAATCTTAGCTGATTCACTTAAATTGCTAACCCCAGAATTAAAAAGTTTAGTATCTCTTATGGATGAAAAAGAAGCCATTACTTCTACAACTCCAAGATTATTATAAGTCTCAATTTCTTTTAATAAAAGAATTTTATGATAATCATTTTCTTTGGGATTAAAATTCAAAACATTGGCCTTCTCTAGTTCTAAATTTTGCATCACCCTTAAATAATAGCTTCTAGAAGCTAAAAAATCACCTATCTTATAAAGAGTTAAGGCAATAGAATTCAAAACTTCGTTACTACTTGAAAACCCCGCCATGCTCTCTACTTTAAATAAATATTTCAATGCATCATCATAATTATTTTCCCTGTAACTAAGTAATCCAACTTTATAGTAAACATCTGGATAATCAACACCCTCATTTATTGCCAATTTATAAGAAGATATTGCAGACTTAAAGTCATTTAAAGATCTAAGAATATCACCTTGCTTTTCATAAATTGAAGAAATTTCCTTAGAACCTTTTATAAGATTATGTTTTTTATAAAAAGAATAATCATTCAAGGCTAAACCAATAATATTACTAGCTCTAAGAGAATCTTTAGATTTTTCATAAATATCTGCTAAAATTTTATAAGCCAATATTTTGTCTCCAGCATCTTCAATTGAATTTTTCTGCCTAAAACTATTTAATGCTTTAAGCAAGTAAGCTTCAGCCTTCTTAAAATCCCCTATGTAATACGAATATCTCCCACTTTCAAAAAGTGCCTTATCGTAATTGGGATTTTTATTTAATATTTTTCTAAGAACATATTCAATCTCTGAATTCATATTAACATTATTGTCAAGCTTGAAAATAGTTCTACCATCATTTCTTTTGAAATCAGAAAATTCCTTATTCAATAAATTTGTTTGCCCATTAAGATAATTTAAGTTTATAGCAAGATTATTTGCCCTCTGATTATAGGTTACAAAAGAAATATATTTGTCTACCAATTTTTTAGCATATTTTGTGTAAACAACTTCATCCACATCTATAATTTCATTTGACTTAATAAAATTATTGACATTATCAGACTCAGTATCTAAACCAGCTTCAATATAAGCATTAAAAAGCTTAAATAAAATTTCCTTTTTTTGTCCATATTTAGAAAGTAAAACCGTATAGCTATTAATACTATCTTTATAGTAACTAGGATTTGTCTTGGCCCATTTAAAATAATTGTCTCCCTTTAATACTAAAGCATCATAATCATAAAGATCATAAGATATAACCTCATCAAGTATTGAATTAGCTTGAGAGTATTCTCCAAGACTAATTTTCATAAAAGCATATGCAATATATCCTTCCTTATTAAACTTTTTTCGCCTTCTATTTGTAGAATTTTTAGAAAAAGGCTCAATTGTAAACAATTCTTCATACTTCTCTTCAGCACTATCAAAATCTCTAATTTCTTCAAACGCTTTAGCATAATTGATAAACCATTTATCATCAGGCCTAATGTAATAAGCGTCTCTAAAGAGAGCTTTTGCAAGCTCTCTTTTATTTGCATATATAGATTCTATACCCTCTTTATACTTGCTCTCAGAGGCAACATAAAAAAACACTACATCTACTATAAAGTAAAAAGAAACTAAGACTAAAACAATAAAAAAAGAAGCTATTTTTATCAAAGGCAACAAAGCTCTTGAGACTCTATAGCTCAATTTTTGCTGAAGCTTGCTAAATTCTTCCGCCTTAAAATAAATTACAGGCAATTTAATAGATCGCCCAACAATATCCCCTACAAATTTAGCAATAAATTTCAACCTTTTTTTATTTTTTTCAACAAGATCAATTAAAGCCTCAAGTTTATACTTTGAAATATTTTCCTTGGTTAAAGCCTCAGCAATTGCAATTCTTAAATTTCTAGGATAGGAATTTAAATGTTTTAAAAATAGTGGATAATTAACTTTAAATTCAAAGCGTTTAGAATTTGAATTTTGATCATACTCTAAAAATTTAAAATCATCTGCAACATTTTCAAAATCATTGTCACCAGTACTTAAATTTAAATTGTCTTCAACAAACATCTCTGCTTGTTCGTCTGTCTGGCTTTTATCATTTACAGTATCATCAATATTAACTTCATTAGATTTATTAGATTGTAAAAAATCATCATCCCCCGAGACAAAAGAATCATTATTGCTTTGATTGCTAATTGATTCTTCAGAACTTAGTTCTGAAGAATCAATTAATTTATCAAAATCAAGTTTAGAAGCAACTTCTAAATCAATAGAATTATCATCAAGAACTTTGTCAATGTTATTTTCAAAAGAATCACTTGAAGAAACATCAAAATCATCATTCAAAGTTGAAAGCCCTAAATCCCTATCAACTCTCAAATCAGAACTACTTGAAGGTAAATTATCATTAAAAATATCAGAATAAGACAATTTATCTTCATTCTCAAGAGCATCAAGCATAAAATTTAAATCAAGTTCATCATCATCTTCCTCTAAACCAAGATCTTCACTTATCCAAGGAACAATACTCTCTCCAGGCTCAGGAAGCTTAACATCCATACTCACACCAAAAGATTCTTTAGATAATCTTTCATTAGAAAGATTATCTAATATTTCTCTTTTAAACTGTTTTATCTTATCTATATCAGGCATATTGCAATCAAATTCCTAGCTCACATTAAAAGTTCTTTTTATACACTTCAAACCCTTCTGTATGAAGCGCATTAAATCGATTCTCTAAATCTTCAGCAATTTTTAACCCCAAAATTTCCTTTGTAACCTCTGTATGACAATCTTTTAAAGTGTTTAAAATCTTCTCCCTATACTCAACAATACTTATAACTTTATCAGCATTATATATAAGGGAGTCTCTTTTAAAAACATCATGGGACATGTCTCCATCTTCAGAAACTTCTAAAACATTTCCATTTATTCCAATCATTAAATAATAGTCAAAAATTTTAAAATAATTACAAATTTCTAAAATTATTTTTTTTGTTTCGGGCCTTCCTTTTCTATATCTAGTAGCTGTAGGAAAAATGAGTATAATGTATCCACTATTTTTCTTTTCATAAATATATTTCATAGAGTTAGCATTAAAAACACGTCTTTGCCTAGCATGCTCTGCACCAACCCCAACAAATGAGTGCGGTGGATACACTAGTATTGCATTATATCCCAAAGAAAGAGTTTTAACAAATAGATTATCTCTGAAAAGCTTAACTCCGGCTATTGGAATAATATGATCTGCAATCTCATGATAACCCATTTTATAAAGTAAAAATTGGAAACAAGGAAAATCAAAATTACTGTAATGCTCCATCAATATAATTGAAGACTTACCGGATTTGACCTTTTGGTAAAGTTCTAAAATATTTTGCATACCAACAATAGTAGATCTATCCTCAAGAAGTCGCTCTATCATTCTATCTACCAACTTTCTACTATTAAGATCTGCATTACGATAAGATTTATCTAAATAATTAACATTTTCAACAGACTTAAATTGACTTACAAAGTCGCTTTCCATATCTTTAAAATATTTATCAAAACTTTCATTTTGTACAAACATAAAACTAGCACCTTTAAAAGCATTTTATTTTGCCACTTAATCATTAGTTATATCATTTTATTTATTACGAACAAACAACTCTATAAAACTAACAATAAATAACCAATATTAAACAAGCACACATTTTTGAAAACATTTCACACCCATTATACCTTATTTATTACACAAATTAAAGTAAAATTTTAGCTTACAACAACAGACAAAATAACACTAAAAACTATTAAATTTATTAGACTTTTTTTATTGTAAGAATTAAAGTAAAATTTAAATATAAGATAAATTAAAGTACCAGGAGGCATAAATACCTAAAAGCAGAACAAGTTAAATATTATTTATTAAAAAATATTAATAAATAATTAAAACAATAAATATGCAAAATATTGAAAAAGGAAAATCCCATGAAATACACAAAAATAGCTTTAATGCTAACTATTTTTTCTTTAATAGCCTGCACCAATAGTATTGCAAAAGAAAAAATAGTTTTTAGAGTGTCAAATTTAAACGAACCATCATCACTTGATCCTCAGCTTTCAACAGACATTTACGGTAGCAATATTATTATAAACCTATTTTTAGGCCTAGTAGTAAAAGATTCACAAACTGGAAAATATAAACCGGGACTTGCAAAAAGTTGGAATATTACTGGGAACGGAACTATTTACACATTTCACCTAAGAGAAAATATAGTTTGGAGCGATGGAGTTGCCATTACTGCTGAAGAGATAAAAAAATCTTATTTAAGAATTTTAAATAAAAAAACAGCTGCATTGTATGCTAATTTGGTAAAATCTACAATAAAAAACGCACAAGAATATTTCGATGAGACGGTATCTGAATCTGAGCTTGGCATAAAAGCTATTGACAGCAAAACCCTAGAAATAACACTAACATCTCCAAAGTCTTATTTCCCCGATATGCTAACAAACTCAGCATACATACCAGTTCCAATGCATATTGTTGAAAAATATGGAGAAAATTGGACAAATCCCGAAAATATAGTTGTTAGTGGCGCATACAAACTCAAAGAAAGACTAATTAACGATAAAATCGTAATAGAAAAAAATGAAAAATATTATAATGCAAAGAATGTAGAAATTGATGAAGTGATATTTTATCCAATAGAAGGTAATGTAGCTTACAATATGTACATAAACGGTGAACTCGATTTTCTGCAAGGAGCAGAAAAGAGCAATTTAGAAGAAATTAAAATAAGAGATGATTATTACTCAGGATTAAAAAATGGAGTGGCATACATAGTATTCAATACAACCATAAAGCCACTAGACAATTCAAAAGTTCGACAAGCCATCTCACTTGCTATTGATAGAGAAACTTTATGTAAAATAGTTTTAAAAGGAAGTTCAGAGCCAACAAGAAACCTAACTCCAAAATTTGATGATTATTCTTATGGAAAAAATTTAATATTATTTGATCCTGAGAATGCAAAAAAACTTTTAGCTGAAGCTGGATATCCAGATGGGAAAGGATTCCCTACATTAAAATATAAAGTCTCAGGGAGAGACCAAAAAGGAGCAGAATTCTTACAAGAACAATTTAAAAAAATCCTAAACATTAAAATAGAAATCGAGAACGAAGAATGGACAACATTTTTAGGAAGCAGAAAAACTGGAAATTACCAAATTTCAAGTTTAGGGTGGTTAGGAGACTATTTTGATCCTTTAACATTTTTAGAAAGCTTACTTACAACAGAAAATCATTTTTTCGGAGCATACAAATATTCTAACAAAGAGTATGACGCTTTAATAGCAAAATCTAATTTGGAATTTGATCCAATAAAAAGACAAGATATTCTAAGAGAAGCCGAAGCAATAATAGTAGAAAAAGATTTTCCTATGGCACCC
The DNA here is from genome assembly GCF_000170955.2 of Borreliella valaisiana VS116. Lineage (NCBI taxonomy): Bacteria > Pseudomonadati > Spirochaetota > Spirochaetia > Spirochaetales > Borreliaceae > Borreliella > Borreliella valaisiana. Next base: position 336,727 of record NZ_ABCY02000001.1, read on the forward strand.
TTATCTATACCCAAATCTCATTACCTTTTCAGGAATGATAAATGGACAGGGTGGATGCCAAATATTACAGAAAGCTATTTATATGAAGATATTAAAACTAAAAAATAATAAAATAAGTAATTTTAAAATTAAGATTTAAAATTAATATCTACAGAAGGGCAATTATAAAATTAAAGTTAACTTCAAAACGGAGGTATAAAAATTTATGAAATTACAAAAATCATTATTTTCAATAATATTTTTTCTAACTTTTCTTTGTTGTAATGATGCGGAAAAAAAAGAAGGAGTATCATTTAAAATAAGCTTGGGGGCAGAACCAAGCAGTCTTGACCCTCAATTAGCAGATGATAATGTCGCATCAAAAATGATAGACACAATGTTTAGAGGGCTTATTACAGGAGATCCTAACACAGGAGGAAACAAGCCGGGGCTTGCAAAAAGCTGGGATATTTCTTCTGATGGAACAGTTTACACATTTACTCTAAGAGAAAAAATTACCTGGAGTGACGGAGTTGAAATCACTGCAGAAGGAATTAGAAAATCTTATCTTAGAATTTTAAATAAAGAAACCGGATCAAAGTATGTTGAAATGGTTAAATCAGCAATTAAAAATGGTCAAAAATATTTTGATGGACAAGTATCTGACTCTGAACTTGGAATTAGAGCAATTGACGAAAAAACATTAGAAATAACACTAGAATCACCAAAGCCCTATTTTATTGACATGTTAGTACACCAGTCATTTATTCCAATACCAATTCACATTACCGAAAAGTACGGACAAAGCTGGACAAGCCCTGAGAACATGGTTACCAGTGGTCCTTTTAAATTAAAAGAAAGAATTCCTAACGAAAAATATGTGTTCGAAAAAAATGATAAATACTACAACTCAAACGAAGTGGAAGTACAAGAAATTACATTTTACACAACAAATGATAACTCAACAGCATATAAAATGTATGAAAATAAAGAATTAGATGCAATCTTTGGCTCCATACCACCCGATTTAATTAAAGATCTAAAATTACGAAGCGATTATTACTCATCAGCTGTTAATGCCGTATACTTTTATGCATTCAACACACAAATCAAACCACTTGACAATGTTAAGATTAGAAAAGCTTTAACTCTTGCTATTGATAGAGAAACACTCACATATAAAGTTCTTGACAACGGAACTACTCCTACAAGAAGAGCAACTCCTAACTTTAGCACATATTCTTATGCAAAAAATTTAGAATTATTTAATCCTGAAATTGCAAAAACCCTTCTGGATGAAGCTGGTTACCCTAATGGAAATGGATTTCCTATTTTAAAATTAAAATATAATACAAACGAAGCAAATAAAAAAATTTGTGAATTTATTCAAAACCAATGGAAAAAAAATTTAAATATTAATGTAGAACTTGAAAACGAAGAATGGACAACTTACTTAAACACCAAAGCAAATGGAAATTACGAAATAGCAAGAGCAGGATGGATAGGCGATTATGCTGATCCTTCAACATTTTTAAGAATATTCACACAAGGATACACACAATTCTCATCTCACAATTACTCAAACCCAGAATATAACGAGCTTATTAAGAAATCTGATCTTGAACTTGATCCAATAAAAAGACAAGACATCTTGAGACAAGCAGAAGAGATAATTATTGAAAAAGATTTTCCAATAGCACCAATATACATATATGGAAATAGTTACCTTTTCAGAAATGACAAGTGGACAGGCTGGAATACCAATATTTCAGAAAGATTTGATTTATCTCAACTAAAATTAAAAAAATAAATAATTAATACTTAATTAAATAAAAATCGTCTATAAAAAATAAATTAATAGACGATTTTTTTATTGACTTTCTTCTAAAAAAAAGATAGCTTAAAACTCATAAATAATTTTAATTTGGGGAAAAGGTTAAAATGAACTTTAATAAAATTGAAAAAATCGGTAAAAAAATTAAGATGGTAATGCTATTTATGCTTGCCGCGTCTTTGATTGCATGCAATAGCAATTCAGAAAAAGAAAAATTAACATTTAAAGTATACATAGGGGGAGCACCTTCGTCACTTGATCCACACTTGGTAGATGAGACAATAGGAGCAAGGATCTTAGAGCAAGTATTCTCAGGACTCTTAACATTAAATACCAAAACTGGAAAGCTTAAGCCTGGGCTTGCTAAAAATTGGGAAGTCTCAAAAGATAAAAAAACATATCAATTTTACTTAAGAGATAATCTTGTTTGGAGTGATGGAGTTTCAATTACTGCTGAAGGAATAAGAAAATCTTTTTTAAGAATTTTAAATAAAGCAACAGAATCTGCACATGTTGACATGCTTAAATCAATAATAAAAAATGGACAAGAGTACTTTGATGGAAAAGTATCTGATTCTGAACTTGGAATTAAAGCAATTGATAGCAAAACAGTGGAAATAACACTAACATCTCCAAAACCCTATTTTCTTGAATTACTTTTACATCACTCATTCATGCCAGTACCTATTCATGTTATTGAAAAATATAAAGGAAATTGGACAAACCCTGAAAACATGGTTACCAGCGGTCCTTTTAAATTGAAAAAAAGATTACCTAATGAAAAAATTATATTTGAAAAAAACGAACACTATTACAATGCAAAAGAAGTAGAGCTTGAAGAGCTTGTCTACATTACATCTGACAACGATCTGACTGTATACAATATGTACAAAAACAACGAAATTGATGCTATTTTTAACAGCATCCCGCCGGACATTGTAAATGAAATAAAACTACAAAACGACTATTATCAACATAAAAGTAATGCGATTTATTTATACTCATTTAATACAAAAATAAAACCCCTTAATGATGTTAGAGTTAGAGAAGCTTTAACGTTAGCTATTGACAGAGAAACTTTAACTTACAAAGTGCTCAATGATGGTACAGTTCCCACAAGAGAAATAACCCCTAATCTTGAAAATTACAATTATGGCAAAAAATTAACTCTATTTGATCCTGAAAAATCTAAAAAGCTTTTAACACAAGCTGGTTATCCGAATGGGAAAGGATTTCCAACACTAACGCTAAAATATAATACAAACGAAACTCATAAAAAAATTGCTTCATTTATTCAAAACCAATGGAAAAAAATTTTAAATATAAATATTATGCTTACTAATGAAAATTGGCCTGTTCTTACCAATAGTAGAAATACGGGTAATTTTGAAATAATAAGGATTGGACGCATTGGGGAATATTTGGATCCACACACATATTTCACTATATTCACAAGCGAAAATTCACAACTTGCATCGTACAGATATTCAAATTTAGAATTTGATAAACTCATAAAAGAATCAGATTTTGAAAAAGATCCTATAAAAAGAAAAAAAATACTCAGAAAAGCAGAAGAGATAATAATTGAAAAAGATTTTCCTGCCGCACCAATATACATATATTCTGGTCACTATCTTTTCAGAAACGACAAATGGACTGGGTGGAATCCTAATGTATCAGAAGTTTATTATTTTTCTGAATTAAAACCAATTAATAATGCAAAACGCAATTAATTAATTTTTCAAAAAGACTTCAATATAAATTAAAAATAATATTGAAGTCTAATATAATAACACTCAAAAGTATAGCCTTGTTTAAAGCAAAATTACACAAACAATGTTTTAAGGTAAAATTATTTTTTACTTTAAAATCTTAAACAAAAAAACAATCCTCTCTAATCACATAACAAAATTTAAAATAAAAATTTTAAAAAAATAAAGTACATTAAAATAAAATACATTTTATCGAAAATCAAATTGCTAATTATAACGCAAACAAACCACTGCTCCATCAAAAATTATCAATTATAGCTTGAAAAACAATAAATACTATATGATATAATTGACTAATATATAATGTTGCCAATTACCTATTTACAAAGGAGCAAAAATGTTAAAGTTTACTTTAAAAAAAATAATAGGAATGATACCAACTTTACTAGCAATAATTTTTTTATGCTTTTTTGTAATGAGAATGGCTCCTGGAAGTCCATTTGATTCTGAAAAACCCATTGATCCTCAAGTAAAAGCACGATTAATGGAGAAATATCATCTTGATAAGCCTTTTTATATTCAAGCCTTTTATTATATTTCAAACGTTTTCAAAGGAGATCTAGGACCTTCTCTAAAAAAGAAAGATCTTACGGTTAATCAATACATAAAATTAGGATTTCCAAAATCACTTACACTCGGAGTAATATCCCTCATTATATCACTTTCAATAGGAATACCAATAGGAATATTAGCTGCTATTTATAAAAATAATTATATAGATTATATAATAACATCAATAGCAATATTAGGAATTTCCATACCATTATTCGTAATAGGACCAATTTTACAATACTTTTTTGCAATTAAATGGGGCTTATTTTACACCTCTGGATGGATTACAGAAAGAGGAGGATTTTCAAATTTAATTCTACCTATAATAACTCTTAGTATGCCCAATGTAGCTATTTTTGCAAGAATAATCAGAGGCTCAATGCTAGAAATAATACAAAGTGACTTTATAAGAACTGCACGTGCAAAAGGACTAAGCTTCAGAAAGATAGTTATAAAGCACATGTTAAGGGGAGCAATGCTACCTGTAGTAAGTTATATAGGTCCAGCATTTGCTGCTATAATTTCTGGAAGCGTAGTTATTGAAAAAATATTTAGAATTGCTGGAATGGGAATGTTTATAACAGAATCCGCACTAAACAGAGATTACCCAGTATTAATGGGGGGATTATTAGTATATTCAATAATACTGCTTATTTCTATATTAATATCAGACATTATATATAAAATGTTAGATCCAAGAGTATAGGAGAAAATCAAAATGAATAGCCTTGAAAAACAAAATGAAAAAAGTAATTCTAAACTCGAAAGAAGAGCTTGGTCAAGATTCAAAGAAAATAAACTGGCATTCGGCAGTCTTTTTGTAATTGGATTTTATATCTTAATTGCTATTCTACAACCAATATTGCCAATATATAAATACCATACTCAAATAGTAGAGCATTCCGATTTACCACCATCTTTCCAGGCTGCTGGAGAACTATGGTACAATAAAGAAAAAAAATTTATTGAAAAATTAGCAAAAAAAGAAAAAAGAGAAATAAATGAAGAAGAACTAAAAAAACTAGAAGACATAAAAATAAAAATAGAAAATGAAGTTCAAATGATAGATAAAAAGGAAGTAAAAATACACAAAAGAGTGTATTTACTTGGTACAGACAATCTTGGAAGAGATTTGCTTGCAAGATTAATACAGGGCAGTCAAATCTCTCTTTCTGTAGGATTTATTGGGGCTTTTTTGTCTATGATAATAGGAACTATTCTAGGTTCAATAGCAGGATTTTTTGGGGGATTGCCTGATAAAATAATCACCAAAACAATCGAAATTCTTTATGTGTTGCCCTATTTGCTTATTGTAATAATACTAATGTCAATAATGGAAAGAAGTATAATAGGATTATTCATAGCACTTGCATTTGTATCGTGGTTAACAGTAGCTAGAGTTGTGCGAGGCCAAGTACAATCATTATCAAGTTCAGAATTTATACAAGCATCCAAGACCTTTGGCGCAACAAATCAAAGAATAATATTAAAACACTTAATACCTAATAGCATTGGAATGATAGTTATATTCACAACAATAAGAGTTCCAAGCTTTATTATGGCTGAAGCTTTTTTGTCCTTTTTAGGACTTGGAATTTCAGCTCCAATGACAAGCTGGGGAGAATTAGTGCAAAATGGAATTGCTACATTTGTTGAATATCCATGGAAAGTTTTTATTCCAGCTATAGTTATGACAATATTTCTATTATTTATGAACTTTTTAGGTGACGGGTTAAGGGATGCATTTGATCCAAAAGATAGCATCTAAGGAGAAATTGAAATGGAACAAGAAAATATATTAGAAATAAAAAATTTATCAATTGAATTCAGATTAAAACACACAACAATTCATCCCGTAAGTAATATTAACCTATCTGTAAAAAGAGGAGAAATTAGGGCTATTGTTGGAGAATCTGGAAGTGGAAAATCCGTAACAAGCATGGCTATTTTAAAATTATTACCAGAACTTACAACAGTATATAAAAGTGGAGAAATACTATTTGAAAATCAAGATTTGCTAAAACTTAGCGAAAAAGAACTTTTAAAAATCAGAGGGAATAAAATATCAATGATATTTCAAGACCCAATGACTTCGCTCAACCCATTTTTAAGAATATCAACTCAACTTGAAGAAACAATAATTTTGCATCAAAAATTAGGAAAAAAGGAAGCCAAAGAAAAAGCAATAGAAATGTTAAAAACCGTTGGTGTTGTAAACGCAGAAGAGAGAATAAAACATTTTCCTCATCAATTTTCAGGAGGAATGAGACAAAGAGTAATGATTGCCATGGCGCTTAGCTGTCATCCATCCTTACTAATAGCAGATGAACCGACAACAGCCCTTGATGTTACAATCCAAGAGCAAATATTATTATTAATCAAAAACCTCTCTAAAAAATTCAATACTTCTACTATATTTATAACACATGATCTTGCAGTTGTTGCTGAAATTTGTGATACAGTATCTGTTATGTATCAAGGAAAAATTGTAGAAGAGGGAACAGTGGAGGAAATATTTAACAACCCTAAAAACCCTTACACTATTGGACTTTTAAAATCAATTCTTACACTAGAACACGATCCAAATAAAAAACTTTATTCAATAAAAGAAAATCCTATTAAAATCACAAAAACCAGTACTGGGGAGTTTTAAATGAACAGTAAAAAAGAAATAATTCTTAAAGTAGAAAATTTAACACAAACATTCATAACTGGAGAAGATTTTTTATTTTGGAAAAACAAACAAAAAGTCAATGCGGTAAACAATATCAGCTTTGAAGTTGAAAAAAATAAAACTCTAGGACTTGTAGGAGAATCTGGCTGCGGCAAATCTACTACTCTTCGCTCAATAATGCAGCTTTACACACCAACTTCTGGAAATATTTACTTTAACGAAAAAAATATAACTAAACTTTCAAAAAAAGAACTTTTAAAAACAAAAAAAGATATGCAAATGGTATTCCAAGATCCTCATACTTCACTTGATCCAAGAATGACAATAAAAGAAATAATAGCAGAACCGCTAGAAATATACAATGAAAACAAAATTCTTCCAAAAACAAAAAAAGAAATAGAGCAAAGGGTAAACGAATTAACAGATATTGTTGGATTACATAAAAGTATGTTAGCTAGATATCCTCATGAATTTTCTGGAGGACAAAGACAGAGAATAGGAATTGCCAGAGCACTAGCTTTAAATCCTAAGCTTTTACTTTTAGACGAAGCCGTTTCTGCACTTGATGTATCAATCAGAGCTCAAATTTTAAATCTACTAAAAACCTTACAAAAAGAATTTAATTTATCTTATTTATTTATTTCTCACGATCTTGCTGTAGTAAAATATATGAGTGATAAAATCGCTGTAATGTACCTAGGAGTTATCTTAGAACTTGCACCCAGAGAAACACTATTTTCAAACCCAATTCATCCATATACTAAAATGCTAATAGCATCAATTCCTGAAATCGACCCTGAAAAAAGAAAAAATAAAAATATAAAACTAGACGAACAAACTTTAGCAAACATTAGAAAAATTCATTTATCAACCCAAGTACACCCAAAACTTGAAGAAGTAGAAAAAGATCACTTTGTATCTAAATACCTTTTTGATGAAATGAATAAATAACCAATTTAAAAGCTTATTTATGGTCAAAATAGGAGACTTCAAAATCTATTTTATTATCAATTCCTTCAACAAAGTATAAATTAATTCTATTAACATTATTTTTATCTATTACTTTGTTACCAGAATCAATAAAATAATAATAAATTCTATCCTTAGGTAAATTTTTAAGCTTAATAGTATAAATTCCCTTATTATCTTCTTTTTCAATAAGCCTATTTAAAAAAGGATTAAAATTATTAAAACTACCAGCTATTGTAACTACTTGTCCAGGACGACCTATATAAAAAATTTCAACCTCGTTATTGTCATACGATTGTATTGGATTCCTCAAAGAAATATAACTGGACTTCTCTTTAGCAATCTCAATTTTAGAAAATGGGGTTAAATCCTCATTGTAAACCACATTTTTATTATATTCGTCATTAGTCCAAACACCGTCCACAATAAGCCTATATTTTACATCACTTGTGCCATGAGGAATATTAACTTTAACAAAAAAAACTCCATACTCATTTTTTTTGAATAAATATTTCTTAGAATACTGATCAAAGTCAAAGGCAGCAAAAATTTTTCTAATGTCCTTATTAGGAGGATAAAATAATAATATACGATTGGAATCAACCATGGGCTCAAGATTGTCTTTTCTTGTTGAAACTTCCAAAAATTCATTTAAACTCAAATCAAAATCATACATTACATAACTATCTGAAAAAAGATTATTAACACATAAAGCTGCAAAAACCAATAAACATAAATACCTTTCTTTCATAGATTATATACAAAGCTCACAATAATAATTCTTTTGGAAGAATACTACACATTTAAACTTTTTAACATTATACTAAAAACATACATTAAAGTAAATAATACGAGGAGTATAAAATGGGTTTTCATATTTATGAAATCAAAGCTAGACAAATTATTGATTCCAGGGGGAATCCAACAGTTGAAGCTGATGTAATTTTGGAAGATGGAACTTGTGGAAGATCTGCCGTGCCGTCAGGTGCATCAACAGGAATTAACGAAGCTGTTGAGCTTAGAGATGGTGATAAATCTGTATATATGGGAAAAGGAGTTTTAAAAGCAATTGAAAATATAAAAAACATAATTGCCCCAGAACTTGAAGGTATGAGCGCCTTAAATCAGGTTGCAATCGACAGAAAAATGCTTGAACTTGATGGCACCCCTACAAAAGAAAAGCTAGGCGCTAATGCAATCTTAGCAGTTTCAATGGCTACAGCTAAAGCTGCTGCAAAGTACCTTGGACTTAAGGCTTATCAATATCTTGGAGCTTACAAAGCTAACATTTTGCCTACACCCATGTGTAATATTATTAATGGTGGTGCACATTCTGACAACTCTGTTGATTTTCAGGAGTTCATGATAATGCCCGTAGGAGCAAAAACTTTCAGCGAAGCAATAAGAATTGCAGCAGAAGTTTTTCATACACTAAAAGGCATTTTAAACGATAAAGGATATGCAACTTCTGTTGGAGATGAAGGGGGATTTGCTCCAAATTTAAAATCAAATGAAGAAGCCTGCGAGATGATTATAGAATCAATAAAAAAAGCGGGTTATGAGCCTGGGAAAGACATAGCAATAGCTCTTGATCCAGCAACATCTGAGCTTTATGATCCAAAAACAAAAAAATATGTACTTAAATGGTCAACAAAAGAAGAACTTACTTCCGAACAAATGGTTGAATATTGGTCAAAATGGGTAGAAAAATATCCAATTATTTCAATTGAAGATGGCATGGCCGAAGAAGATTGGGATGGATGGAAAAAACTTACAGACAAAATTGGAAACAAAATACAACTTGTTGGAGATGATTTATTTGTAACAAATACCTCATTTCTTAAAAAGGGAATTGAAATGGGGGTTGCTAATTCAATTCTTATTAAGGTAAATCAAATCGGAACACTAACAGAAACATTCGAAGCTGTTGAAATGGCCAAAAAAGCAGGATACACAGCGATAGTATCCCACAGATCAGGAGAAACAGAAGATACTACAATAGCTGATCTTGTCGTAGCTCTTGGAACAGGGCAAATCAAAACTGGTTCACTCTCAAGAACAGACAGAATAGCAAAATATAATCAACTAATACGAATAGAAGAAGAATTGGAAACAACCGCTGAATACCACGGTAAAAACGTATTTTATTCCATTAAGCAAAAATAAAAAAAATCCCTTTAAAGGGATTTTTTTTTATTTTTGCTTAAATAAAAATGTAAAATTATAAAAAATAAAATTATCTTTTAGAAAATTGAAAACTTTTTCGAGCTTTTTTCTGCCCAAATTTTTTACGTTCAACTTTCCTTGAATCTCTTGTTAAGAAACCATTAGATCTCAAAATCATCTTGTTAGATTCATCAAGTTCAAATAGAGCACGTGAAATGCCGTGCCTTATTGCTCCTGATTGACCTGAAATCCCTCCCCCATAAACATTAATATAAAGATCATATTTTCCAAGTGTATTTGTCAAAACTAAAGGCGATAGTGCCATTGTTCTTAAATTTTCAAGTTGGATGTAAGAGTCAAAGTCTCTATTATTTACTTTAATATTGCCATTACCCTCTCTGATGTAAACTCTAGCAACAGAAGATTTTCTTCTACCGGTTCCCATTGATAAATTAACATTGCTAAAATTTGATTTTTTCATTTTATCCCTCTTAAATTAGCTTCCAATTTTACAGGATTTTGAGCTTTAAGAGCATGCTCTGAACCAGGAAAGACTCTTAAATTTCTAAAAAGATTGCGCCCCAAAGGACCTTTTGGCAACATACCTTTAATAGCAATCTCAAGAGGTGCACACGGCTTTCTCTCTGACAATGTTCTAAAAGTATCAGAATAAAGACCTCCCGGATATCTTGAGTGCCTATAATAAAGTTTTTGTTGATATTTTTTCCCCGTAAGCCTAATCTTAGAAGCATTAATAATAATAACATTATCACCTAAATCTTGGTGAGGAGTATAATAAGCTTTATGCTTACCTCTTAAAATTTTAACAGCATCCACAGCAACTTTACCTAAAATTCTATCTGCTGCATCAATTACATACCATTTCTTCTCAACAGTTTTTGGCTTGATCCAAATCGTAACATTATTGGTTATTTTATTCATAATAGCACATTACCCTAACATATAATTTTATGCATAAATCTCATTCATTGTATTATTTGCAAGGATCACTGTCAAGTCCATCAATAAACTTATTTTTAAGATCAAAACAAATTTTTTTAAAATTATCCAGATCTCCTTTAGAAAACTTCAAGGGAACAATAGATGGAATATTAAAATTTGGACTAATTAAATACCCATATTTTAGAAATACATTAAAAATTTCCGCATGATAACAAGCATCATAAAGAGGAAACATATACCTATCAATCACTCTAAACAAAGATGTCGCAAAAGAATTAAAATCAACATTGAAATTTTTCTTATACAATAAAAGCTTGCTTAATGTATGTCTAGCCAAAGATAAAGTTAAAGCATCAAAATTATCTTTAAATTCTATTTTTCTAGAAAGATTATCTATAACAACAATACTAACAGACATGTAATTGGGCAAAGGAATATTAAAAATCATGGGATATTTAATATTATTAAATCCTACTTTAAACTCATATATTCCTTCTTCTTTTTCCCAAGGCATAAAAAATTTATCTTTACCAGTTAAAGATAATAAAAATTCTTTTGCATCTTGTTCTAGTTTAAAAATATAAACAGATCCAGCCTCTTTAAAAAAAGTAAATACTAAATTGACAAACTGATTTTTAAAAACAGAAGGATAAGGGGATATTAAGCCCCTTGACACAGTTTGCTTAAAAAGGCGATTTAAACCTTGAAGCCTATAGCCTAAAAAATTTTTTCCACCATTTAAATATAAATCTAAATATCTCTTACCATTAATATCATAAAGATAAAAAAATCTTGCCCTTTTTATCACTGGCAAATTATCTATTAAGGACAAATCATACATTTGATAAACTTTGTAAAAGAATTTCATTTGCAAGTATAGGATTAATTTTCCCTGAAGATTTTTTCATTATTTGTCCCATCATAAATTTGATAGCATGATCTTTGCCCTTTTTGTAAAGCTCAATTGATTTAGGATTTTCGTTCAAAACTTCAAGCACAATCTGTTTAATAACAAATTTGTCACTTACTTGTTCTAATTGATTTTCACTTATAATAACAGAAGCTGGAACCTCTCTAGTAATCATCTCTGAAAATACTTTTTTTGCCATTTTGCCACTTATTTTTCCAGCAACAATAAATTCAACAAGCTCTGTAATATGGCTTGGGGACAAATTAAACTCAAGAACACTAATTCCTCTATCATTAAGAACGTTTAAAACTTCAGACAATATCCAATTGGCTACTTTTTTAGGATCACTTGCATTAATAACAGATTCTTCAAAATATCTAAGCAGATGCTTATCTGATGTTAAAGTAATAACATCAAAATCACTTAGCCCATATTGGTCTTTAAGTCTAATTCTTGCATCAAATGGAAGTTCAATTAACTTTAAATTTTTAATATTATCAATATAAAAATCATCAATCTCTATTAAAGGTAAATCGGGTTCTTGAAAATAACGATAATCAGATACTGTCTCTTTATCCCTTTGAATCACTGTAATCCCACTCTTATCATCAAACCCTCTGGTATGCTTACCATATCTATCAAGAGTTTTTCTAAATTGAATCCATTCCTCTTGTTGCCTTAATTCTTCATATTCAATAGCAGCTTTAATAGATTTAAAAGAATTTAAATTTTTTATTTCAGCTATAGGAGTTTTATACTCAACATCACTCTCTCTAACAATTAAATTAACATTTACGTCACATCTAAAAGAACCATTTTCCATATTACATTCCGACAAATCAAGATACCTAAAAATTTCCCTTAAAGAATTTAAAAAAGCAACTGCCTCATCCCCACTGCTAATATCTGGAGCAGAAACAATTTCAAGCAAAGGAGCACCTGAACGATTAAAATCAATATAACTTTGATTTTCACTATCTAACAAATGTAGACTCTTACCTGAATCTTCTTCCATATGAATTCTAATAATGTTAATCTTTTTTAACCCAGAAGAGGTTTCAATTAGCAAACTTCCTCCTTCACAAATTGGCTTATCATTTTGCGAGATTTGATATCCTTTTGGCAAATCTGGATAATAATAATGTTTTCTATCAAATTTAACAACATGCCTAATATTTGAATTTGTGGCATGTCCTGCTAAAATTGCACTATTAATAAGCTCTACATTTACACTTGGCAATGATCCAGGTAACCCAAGACAAATTGGACAAATACGAGAGTTAGGAACTCCTCCAAACTCATTTTTACATCCACAAAAAGCCTTTGTTCTTAAACCTAGTTGAATATGAATTTCTAATCCAATAACTAATTTATATTCCATTCAATCCCAATTCCCTAATCACATTTTTTGAAAAACTTAAAAGTTCAAAATCCTTCTTGCTACGCCCAATAATTTGCATTCCAATCGATAATCCTTCCTTATCCTTAGAATACGGAAATGAAATAGCGGGAGCTCCAATAAGATTTGCAATCACAGTACAAATATCTGAATAATACATTTTAACAGGATCGTCAAAATCTAAACCAACTCTAAAAGGTTTAACAAAACTTGTTGGAGTAATAATAAAATCGCAACTTTCAAAAAGCTTGTTAAATTTGGGAATAATCAAATTTTGAAGAATTTCACAAGCCTTTGCATAATATTTGGCATCATACCCTTCTGACAATAAATAATTTCCAAGAACAATACGCCTTTTAACTTCTTCTGATAAGAAATTACTCCTATGTTTAAAATAAAAATCATTAAGACTTAAATTTTCTGATATTCTCTTACCATAACAAAGTCCAGTATAACGAGCAAGATTGGAAGATGCTTCAACAGGAGAAATTGTATAATAAATTGATAAAACAATATTAATCTCTTCTATTGAAACTTCTTTTATATTAATACCTTTTGATAAAAGATCAAGTTTAAACTTGGCAAAACTACTTGCAACATTCTTGTCCATTAGATCTTCACTAAGTTCTTTAATTAAAGCTAAATTTTTACCTTGCAACGACTCTATTTTTAAAGGATAAAAATCATCATCAAAGATATCTATACTAGTAGAATCCATTTTGTCAGCTCCACAAGTATGCTTTAAGATTAAAGCAATATCTTCAATAGAATGAGAAAAAAATCCTATTTGATCAAAAGACGAAGCATAAGATGCAAGCCCATAACGAGAAAGGCCTCCATAAGAAGGTTTAAAGCCTAAAATTCCCGAAAAAGATGCGGGAAGTCTAACAGATCCTCCAGTATCACTGCCAAGCGAAAAAGGTGCTTGAAAAGCTGAAACCACAGCTGCAGAGCCCCCAGAACTACCTCCCACAACATATTCTTTATTTAAAGGATTTAAAGTTGCGCCATAACAAGAAAATTCACAAGTAGAACCCATGGCAAATTCATCCATATTGGTTCTACCAATTATAATTGCTCCTTTATTTTTAAGCCTTTTGACCACAGTAGCATCATAAGGAGAAACATAGCCTTTTAAAATTTCAGAAGCACAAGTTAAAGATTTATTTTGAATTGAAATATTATCTTTAACAGCAATAAGCATACCAATTAAAGGCAAATCTTCTAATTCACAATTCTTTAAACGCTCGTCATACCTTTTTGCAATCTCTAAAGAATCATCAAAAAATTCAATATATCCATTGATATCTTTGTTTAATTCATAATTATTTTTATAAGCAAGTAAAATATCATAAATTTTACACTTTTTAGTTAAAACTAATTCTTGAATTTTAGTTAAAGTTAAATTGCTTAAGTCCAAGACCTTATCCTTATTCCAATATTTTAGGAGATGAAAAATATCCATCTAAAAACGAATTACTAAGCTTTTTAATTGACTCAATAGAAAGAGAAAATCTTACTTCATCCTCACGCAATGTAGAAATCTTTTTCTTATTAGCATCAAAATTAACTTGAACCTCAAAGTTTGAAATTTCATTAACCAATCTAATAACTTTCTCAAATTTTGAAATAAATTTATCTTCACTCTCAATGCTAAGTGTAAATAAACTTAATTTTAAACTATTTTCTAAATGTATATCTTGCAAAATAAACCTCTAGACTTTAATAATTTTTTTAACATACTCAGGACTCAAAATAGCCTTTTTACCATTTGTCAAACTAATTTTAACAAACTGTAAGCTACCTTGATACCAGCTATCAACAACTATCCCCTTTTCTCCATTATAAATTATATAATCTCCAATATTAAATTTACTATCCCTTTTATTATCAATAAAAAAATTACTAAAATTCTCTTTTAAATACTCGGGAATAAAGATAATATCATAAGAGTTTTTGTCAATATCTTGAAAAAAAACAGAAGGCGCGGTGCTTTTAAAAGAACCTCTAAAAGCTCGCCTTAAATTTAAAGTAACAATAAGTTCTGATTTGGCTCTTGTGATTGCAACATAAAAAAGCCTCCTCTCTTCCTCAAGTCTATCTTCTGTTAATTCTTCAATTTCAGCTGGCAAAAGACCTTTTTCAAGTCCAGAAATCACAACTCTATCAAATTCAAGCCCCTTAACACCATGAATTGAAGACAAAAATATATTGGACTTAAAATCCCCAGAAATTAAAGGAGAAAGTGAAGAATTTTCTAAAAATATAGCAAGACCTTCAAACGTACCTGAATATTCAATTCCACTATTAATAAGCTCATCAATATTCCTTAATTTTTCATCCTTATCAAATTTTTTATAATAATCTAAAATACCAAACTTAATTACAACATCCTCAATAAAAGCAGATAAATTAATATAATTATCCTCAAAAAGTTTCTTACCAAGCTCATCATAAGTATTTAAAAACAATAAAAGAGACTCTTTGACTCTATTTTTAAGCAAACTCAAAACCTTTTTACTCGCACAAAATAAATTGAAATTAACATCATCATCGTTTAAAGTACTAATTATTTTTTCTAAAGTATTTTTTCCAATTCCTCTAGAAGGCTTGTTTATCATTCTCAAAAAAGCTATTTTATCTCTCTTGTTTATAAAAAGTCTAAGCAAACAAATAATGTCCTTTATTTCCTCTCTATCATAAAATTTAATTGATCCTAAAACTTTGTATGGAATATTCTTCTTTAAAAAAGATGTTTCAAAATGAAACGATTGGGAATTAAATCTATAAAGTATTGCTGTATCAATATCATTATCAACAAGCAAGTTAGAAAAATATTCAGCTTCATCTGATGTGCTTTGAAAAACTAAAAATTTCATTCTTTTATCAGAACTATTTCTAGTTGTTATTTGTTTCTCGTACCTATTCTTATTTTTTGAGATAACCTCATTTGCAATATCAACTATATTTGAATTTGAACGATAATTTTGCATTAAATAAAATTTAACAACATTGCCAAAAGTTTTTTCAAATTCAAGAATATTTTCAATTCTAGCTCCTCTAAAAGAATATATTGACTGATCTTCATCTCCTACAACCATAAAATACATACCATCTAAATAAAGTTCTTTCAAAAATAAAAATTGTGAATAATTTGTATCTTGATACTCATCTACAAAAATAACTTTAAATTTGGATTGAATATATTCTTTTAGAGATTTAGATTGTCTTAGCATTAGAATAGGTTTAATAATAAGATCTGAAAAATCAAAAGCATTATTCTTGGCTTTCTCTTCTTCATAAATTTTGATATATTCATGCTCCTTTTCTCTAAATTCAATAAATTTTTCTAAGAAAAAATTTTCTTTGTCTTTTAAAATCAAAGCTGCAATATGTTTTGCCATTTCAAGACTTGGAGCAAGATCAATTTGTTTGATAAATCTAGCAACATCATTAGTATCCCAAATTGTAAAATTTGAATCATAATTTTTGTCAAAATCCTTATAGTAAAATCTCAAAAGCCAAGACCCAAAAGAATGAAAAGTTTGAATATGAAGTTTCTTGTCAAATTTTAAAAGATCATTTATTCTGGCATTCATTTCATTTGCAGCTTTATTGGTAAAAGTTAAAGCCAAAATTTCATTGGGATCTATATTCATATGTTTGATTAAATATACAATTTTTGCAATTATAACCCTTGTTTTACCACTCCCGGGCCCTGCTAAAACAAGAATTGGATTTTTACTTTTACTAAAAACAATTTTTTCTTGAGAAGTATTTAAGCTAGAAAAAAAATTTTTTATTTTAACCATTACTAATAAACTTCAGAAACCTTAAGATCAAACCCTGAAGGTGTTTTTACCCAAAAGAATTGGACAGCAAAAATTTCTTTTCCCTGCTCTTTTAAAACAGAAGTAATGTCTCTGTCATTAAGAATAATATTAACATCAGAAAGTCTTGAAAAAAATAGTATCAAAGATTTTTCAAAAGATAAATTAATAGGAATCCCTTTGGACGCAAAAAAAGACTTGCCATGAAGATTGTTTTCATCAGCATATCTAAAAAATGTATCATTTAAAAAATCAATTTTTAAATCAATATTTGAAAGTTTCTGAGAAGAATATAGGGTAAGATAATCACCACTTGGCAACTTTTCAGTTCCCTTAACATCAAACTGCCAATTTAAAATATTAAATCTATTGTCAATATTAGTTTCAGATACATATTTAACATTTAAAGCAAAAGATTCTAAACTTACATTGGCTATTTTCGACTTATCATAATAATAATTCTCATAAATAATTTTGACTCTCATATTATCATCAAGATTTATCTCTTTAAACTCTCCTAGATTAAAAATATTTTTACTTTTTTCAGACTCATCAACAATAACTAAATCATCACCAATAAAGGATGCTCTATACTTTGCAATATTATCGCCATTTGTTAAAGATAAAAAATCCCCCTCTTTAAGAGAAAGATTCCAAAAATTTTTTTTATCAAAAGACACTTCATGAACATTTAAAATTATCTTCTCATCCTGACTAAGCTTAAAGATTTTTTTAAAATAAACTTCTATTCCTCCAAAAGCAAAAACCACAAATAATAGTAAAATAACACCGACAATTCCTAAAAAGATTTTAAACGTACTTAAAGACTTTAAACTAAAAAAAATAAATTTTTTATCCGAAACTTTATTGTCGCTTAAAAATCCTAAATTTGAAATTTTATCTTCAGATCTAATCCCAATATAACTATTATTAAGTCTACTTTTATAATCCTTAAAAAGTGTTGATATCAATTTAGAATCAATATCTAAATATTCACTATAAGTTCTTAAAAATCCAACAGCCAAAACTTCATTTGGAAAAATTTCAATATTAGAATCTTCAAGAGCTTCAAGATACTTAATAGAAATTTTAATGTCATCAGCTACCATTTCAAGAGTCAAATTTTTACCATTTCTAACTTTTCTCAAATAACTCCCAAATTTAATAAAATCATTTTCTTCCATAGATTTAACCCTTTAATTTTTTTTAATATCATATAAAAAATTATCTACCTTATTTGAAGATTTTGGAGGATCATACTTAAATTTGCTATCAAGAATTCCAACATTAAACTTCACAGCAGTTAAATCAATAACTATTTCACGCCCACCACTAGTAGGATAAGCAGTAATTCTTCTAATTATTCCGTCCGGAGCAAAAGCAATAATAAAAGAATTAATAGTAGCAGCCCCCTTGTAAAGCTTTCTGGAAAAGGTTAATTTAATATATTTTCCAGACTCAGATGAATCAAGATCTTCTGGATTTGGAGAATTAGCATAAGACACACTGTACTCACTATTTAAAACTTTCATAAGACCTCCACCACTGCTACCTTTTACTAATTGTTGATTAAATGAAGTCCCAAGGGATGGAACATAAACTGTCAAAAATTCACCATCGCTTACAAAAACTTGATTATTTGAATCTAGATTAATAATAAACTTGTCTGGAAACTTATAAAGCAAAACACCTGTTTGCTTTAATCCCTTTAAAGTAAAATTAATTGTTGCCTGCATATCTTCTATATTCTGATACTTAGCATAAATTCCTTCAAAGTATTGATTTGCAGATATTTGAGCAAACGCAGCAACAGGATATAAAACCAATAAAAGTATTGTTTTTATCATTCTATGAACTCTTATTATTATTAAGCTTAAGCTATTAACAAAGCTAAATTTAAACTATTTTATTTATTGCCAATAAACTTTATTTCCATAATACTACATATCATAGAAATAAACTATTATTAATAGTAATAGTTTAATACATAAAATAAAAATTTAAAGCTTGGGTATAAACACCTTTAAAGAATTAGGATTTAGTAATAATGTCTTTGAATTACGTTGAAATAAATACTTTGATTAAAGAAATTCCTTTTACAAACTCTTTAATAAAAAAAATAATACAACCGGATTACAAAAGTTTGATTTTAGAGCTTTACAATAAAATTGAAAATAAAAAATTTAAAATATTAATCTCTTTAAATCCAAACACTACTAGATTTCATATAACAAAAAAAATTTTCAAAAAGAATGCTTTAAAGTTAAGATTTTCTGACTTCTTAAAATCAAAAATTCAAAATGGAAAAATTCTAAAAGCTTTCCAAATGAGAAATGAAAGAATCATTTATCTTGAAATTTTAAAAAAGGACATAATTATCTTATTTATTAAATTGTGGCCATCTTCTCCAAATATAATAGCCACAAACTCAAACTTTAAAATACTAGATGCATATTACAGAAGACCAAAAATAAAAGAAACATCGGGTGAAATCTTTTTAAAAGCTAAAGAAATACAGGAAAGCAATAAAATTTCTAATAAAAAAATCTTGGGTCTAAAAGAAGGATACAATAATGCCACACACACATCTTATTCTGAATTTCTTGAAAATTATTACGAATCGCTCAGTAATCAAATTAAAAAAAACAATATAAAAGAATTGCTTCTTGAAAAATATAAAAAAGATTTGATTTTTTTAGAAAAAAGAATAGAGTCTTTAAAACAACAAATTAAGCTGATTGAAAACATTGAAAATGAAAAAGAAAAAGGTGAATTGATTTTATTAAATATTAACAAAATACAAAAAGGGATTAAAGAAATAACTCTCTTAAATTATAAAGAAGAAAGAATAAAAATATCATTAAACCAATCATTGTCACCAAAAGAAAATGCCTTGCAATATTTTAAAACATATAAAAAAGGTAAAAATTCTTTTAAAATCATACAAAATCAATTAAAAGAAAATCTAGAAAAATTTAATTTAATCCAATCAAAAATAACAATGTTAAAGATCGAAAATTTCATTCCAAAAGAAGAATATACTCAAGAAGAAACTGTTATTAAAAGAAAAGAAAAGATACCAAAAATAGGTTTGCATTTTACCTTTTGTGAATTTGAAATTATTATTGGAAGAAACGCAAAAGAAAACGATGAACTTTTAAGACACTGTGTTAAGGGAAATGACTATTGGCTTCATACAAGAGATTATCCTGGAGCTTATGTTTTTATTAAAAGTCAAAAAAATAAAACTCCTTGCCTTAATGTCCTTTTGGCTGCTGGTAATTTATGCGTAAATTATACAAAATTAGCAAAAAAATCTGGAAAAGCAGATCTTTATTACACTCAAGTTAAAAATTTAAGAAGAGTTAAAAACGGAAAGCTAGGCCATGTAATTCCAAAAGCAGAAAAAAATTTACATATTAAACTAGATGAAAATCTAATAAAAAAAATCAAACATCAAACCTAAGCACTACTTATGCACTACTTATAGCAAAGCAAAGTTTTGAATTTTTTATAAAATATTGTTATTCAAAGATAAAAAGCATAAAATTTATAAGAGTGGAGGAAAAATTTTATGATTTCAAAGTTAACAAAAATTGTAGCAACAATATCTGATCTTAGATGCGAACCAGAACACATAAAAGATTTATACGATGCGGGAGTAAATGTCATAAGACTAAATACTGCTCATCAATCACACGAAGATACAATAAAAGTAATAAACAATGTTAGAAAAATTTCCAATAAAATAGCTCTAATGATTGACACAAAAGGACCGGAAGTTAGAACAGCAAATATTGAAAATCCTATTATTGTAAAAACTGGAGACAAAGTAATCATCTCAACTTCGCCTATTAATGAACCTAAAAGCTTTCAAACCAATTATGATGGATTTGTTAAAGAAGTACCCCAAGGATCTAAAGTGCTAATTGATGACGGTGAGCTTGAAATGACTGTTGTTACCAAATTGCCTGATCGATTAATTTGTGAAATTAAAAATGATGGCCAAATTAAAAATAAAAAATCAATCAACACTCCTGGCATTTCTCTTAAATTGCAATCAGTAACCGAAAAGGACAAAGGATTTATTGAGCTTGCAGCAAAATATAATATTGATTTTATCGCTCATTCATTTGTAAGGCATTCCAAAGACGTTCAAGACGTCCAAAAAATTTTAAATGCTGCTGGAAATCCTGATGTAAAAATTATATCCAAAATCGAAAATCAAGAAGGAATTGACAATATTGAAGAAATTGTAAAAACATCTTATGGAATAATGGTTGCAAGAGGAGATATGGGAGTCGAAATTCCTGCAGAAGATGTACCCATTGCTCAACTCAAAATAACACAAACCTGCATAAAGTATGGAATACCTGTGATTACAGCTACTCAAATGCTCCATACAATGATTGAAAATCCAAGACCTACTAGAGCAGAAGTATCTGACATCGCTAATGCTATTTTAAACGGTACAGATGCAATTATGCTATCTGGAGAAACCGCTTACGGAAAATATCCAATTGAAGCAGTAAAGATGATGACAAGCATTGCTAAAAAAGTTGAGAAACACAGAAAAATGACCTTATATAAAGATGAGCTTTTTTACGACAAAAGCATTACAAGAAACTATATTATTAAATGTGCAATTGATGCCACAAAGCTCATGGATGTAAAAGCAATTATTGTAGATTCTCTAAAAGGAAAAACCGCAAGAATAATGGCAACTTACAGAGCAAGTGTTCCATTATTCATTACAACAAATAGTGAGAGACTAGCAAGAGAATTGACATTATCTTACGGGGTTTATTCTAATCTTGTAGACAATAACTTTAAAAGAACTACTGAATTTGTAGTAACCTCTCTTAAAATGCTAAAAGAACAAGGTGTTGTTAATGACAAAGATACTGTAATAATTATTTCTGGCAACCCAAATAGAGATATTGACAAAGGAACAGAATTTATGGAAATAAACACAGTAGAAGATGCAATCAAGGGGCGAAATATATAAAGCAAGTCAGACGCCCCTTGGTTGAAAACATATTTTATTCAAATAATACAAACAACTTATCGTTTGAATTGACAGAAAAAAAAACTCACAAAGCCATTTTAACAAGTTATGGAAACTATGAGTTTTTTTTAAAAAATGAATGTTTGTTTAGAAAAATAATATCAAATCAAACTAATAATGTATTTATAATCTCTGAAGCAAAAAGTGATTTTTTAATCAATATCTCCAATCATAATGTATGGAAAATTTTTAATAAAAATATTAAAGTAAACCTAAAAATATTTAAATTATTAAAAAATTTAAATTTTATCAATATAGACGATAAACTAATCGAAAACGATCATAAAATCGAAATTACATTAAATTTTATTAGCAATATAAAGAATAATATAAAAATAATTCCAATAATTTTTGGGAAAACTTGCAATAAACATTTACTAAAATTTTGCGAGTTTTTAAAACCTTTCATAAGTAAAGAAGAAAATTCATTTATTTTGCTATCTTACTTTATTTCAAAATCTACAAACATAAAAAAAGCCCTAAAGCTTGAAGAAAATTTAAAGCGCATCTTTCTTGAAGAAAAATCACCTACTCTCAATTTAATACTAGAAAACTATAAATCAAAAAAAATATTCCCGGAAAACATAAACGCAATCATGACTATTTCAAGCCTTTTTAAAAATTTTGAATTTACAGACTCAAAAATAACAGTCAACTCCCCAGAATACCTAATATCAAGCAACATTTTAATAAAATAAAATTATCAAAATTAAAATTTTATAAAAAGTTTTCTATTTTTTTGCAGTTTTTCTTTAAAAAAGCATCAAGTCCCATCTTTGAAATACTTCTTAATGCATTAGCAGAAACCTTAATATTAATGCTTCTTCCAAGATTTGGAATAAAAAATTTTTTATTTATTAAATTAACCTTAAAAGTTCTTTTGGTTTTTACTCCAATATGTTGCCCAGCACCACCTTTTTTCTTAGCAAGACCCTTTCTTGGAACATTGTTCCCAAACATAGTTTTCTTCCCTGTTATTTCGCACTTTCTAGCCATTTAAACACTCCTCCTTATGATTTTTTTTCCAAATATAAATCCATTAACTTTAAAAATAAAGCTAAACTACCTAAAATATTTTTCATTATACCTCCAAAGTTTAAATTGTTTCCATAGCTTTTAGCAAGATCCATATCAAGTTCTTTCCAATTATAAATCAGCTCTCTTTCTAAAGAAACCTTTGAATAGTCTGAAAGACAATCTTGCAATCGCTGCTCAATAGAATAAATTTTAGAATAATATTCACTTGATATAGTAAACGCCCTTTTATTAACATCTGCTATTATATTTAACAATAATTTCTCCGAAGATTTATCCCCCACAGAAGCTCTATGTAGCAATGCATTTATTCTATTACCATAGCCACCTTGCTCTCCTAAATTAGAATCAAAATCCATAAGATTTGCATAAATATTAATCAAGGCATGCATGTCATTAGACATTTCTCTTGAAAGCTCTATAAGCTTCCATTGTCCTTTAATAATAAGTAAATTAATAATATCATTAAGATCTTTTTTCACAAAATGAATAGTATATGTTCTCAAATAAACCAAAAGCTCACAATAAATATAGCCTGAAGTGCTCATAATTTTAGATACAATCTTTTCATTCATTTTTTCATTATAATTATCCAAATTTAAAAAAGATATTCCTGGAAAAAGCTGTTCGGCTAATATTTTAGATTTGTTATTTTTTTGCAAAACTTTAATCTTTTCAATTTCAGTGGCAACATGCTTGGTAAGATCATTAAAAAATATTTTTGCTACCGGATTAGGTTTTTGTCCAACAGAAATAGGAAAATAATCTGGATCCCCACTAACATATCTTATTAGATACAAAATTTCTTTACTCTTATTTATATCTAAAATGGAAGAAATAATCTTAATCCAGACATTAGATTTAATAGGAAAATCCTCTTTATTTCCATAAATTTCTAAAATAATGTCATAAAGGTTTTTCCAAATAGAAATATTCTTAACACAAGATATACATTCTAACAAATCTTTAAGATCATCTATAATAACTCCACAACCTATAGAGCTAAATCTAGGCCTATACACAAAATCATCTTCTGGAAGCAAGCTATCAAAATTTTTAAGAACTAAATAGTATTGATATAAAACTAAATCAAAAAAATTATGCAAAGCTTGATAAGTTTCATCTATTAATTTAATTTGCTCTTGAGTTATGTTTTTAAACAAATAAGATAAATTATTATGTAAATTTTTAGGAAGATCTGAAGAAAAATTTATGTTATCGCTTGCAGAAAAAGAATAAATATAATCTAAAGATTTTTTCTGATTTTCATTTAAATATCTTTCAACAACAAAATGAATAACTTTATTGGAATTTTTATATCTTTGGGCAAATGGCCTTAAGGGAAAAAAAATTTTATAAAAATTATAAAGAAATCTAGAAAATTGGGGTAAAGCTTGAATTTTTGAAGCATTAAAAAAATTACTTACTCTGCTTAAACTAACTTTAACTTCTTTTAACCTTTTTTGCTTTATTTGCTCAGAAGTAAGTTCTTTATTAATACTAAACATAGAAAGTATAAAATCAAATAAACCCAAATTTATCGTCCCCCTAAAACTCTTTAATTCCCGTGCTCTATTTTTCTAATTAAAAATGGGAATAAATATTAACTATAAAAATTATACATAATTTATTGTAAAATAAAAGAAAAAACTTGAATAATTTTATGAGAATAAAAAATTTAATGCTAATAGCAATTTTATTGATTAGCCCCAGCTGTTCAAAAAATAAGAATATAATTGTACTAACTGACAACAAAACAATACCATTTTATATAAATCAATTTAACATTGAAAATAAACTAAATTTTATAATTAAGTTTAGAAATAACATTGATCTGCAAACAGTAGAAAAAGAAAATGCACAAATAATTATTTCTAAAAACATTGGCAATACAAATATTGTTAATCATTTTAAATCCATAAAAACCAATTATAATCCGGATTACCCTATCTTAAAACATATTTTCAAACAATTTAACCACAAAATTATCCCATTAAGCTTTGACATTCCCATTTTAATCTATAAAAATACACACCAAATTAAAAAATACATAAACACTAAATATTTAAAAGAAGAATACGAAAATTTCATTAAAGATGGAAAATTCTTTATATCACCTTATATTTCTGAAAATTTATTTTATGTGATTTCTGAAATAAATGATGTGAGATTTTCTTTTGAAAAGAGTAAACTAAATTATAATGAAAATAAAATTTTAAAAATGCTAGAATATTTCTCATCATTTTTAAATGCAAAACAAATGGATTTGCAAAAAGATTTCTTTAATAAATACGGCTACCTAAAACTAAACAAAATATTGCTTAATAAAAAATCTCCTTTAATAGCGGGATTTAGTGATTTAACCTTCTACAATAGCTTGAGCCAACAAGAGAAAACACAAATAGAATTTTCATATTTAATCAACAATAACGATGAAATTGTTATCTCAAGCCCAAATTTTATTGGCATTTTAGAAACATCTATTTTAACTAAAAAATTTATCAGCTGGATTTTAGATAAAAAAACCCAAAAAACCCTAATTGGATTTAATAATCAATACCAAAATATATGTTTTGGATTTGCTAATGGTTTTACTCCTTACAAAGAATTAAATTTGAAAATAAAGCACTCAATCGATGGAATATCTCCTTTTATTATTGATGAAACTCAAATCAACAGCCATTCTTATATATTAAGCAAAAAAACAATTGAAAAAGAAAACTTACTAATAAATGAGTGGTTTTTCTCTAGAATTAAAAATCTAAAAAAAATTAATAATTAATTATGCCTTTCGCTATAATTTACAATTATTATTTTAAAAATAAGAAAAAACAATAAAGCAGCAAGAATAGCTAAAGATATATACACGCTATTAAAAACATATATAAGAAGAGAAGTGAAGACCATTAAAAAATAATTCACAAAAAGACAAATAATCCCTGAAAAAATAGCTATCATTAATGAGACTAGAAAAATCATAACCTTGGAATTGAAATTAAATTCTATTTTAGAAAACAAAGAGATAAAAAACGCCCCCATTAAAACTAGCAAAATAGGAGAAATTAGCAATGCCAAACTTAAAGAAAAAATATTAATTAATTTCGAATTTAATATAGAGATCTTACGAAAAGCACTTGACAAATTTTGAATTTTTAAAAAAAATCCAACTTCAGTAAAATTTGAAAATAAAGCTAAATTTTCTACATTTTCATTAATCTTGACAACCTCTAAAACGTTTGTATCAAAACTATCTGCAGACACAAAGACTTTAGTAAGAGTAATCTCACTCTCTTCATTATCTTTATCCAAAACATTTTGATACACAAAATTACCTCTCAAAGTAGCAAATGGAATTTTAATGTGCAATATAATATTTCCTGTCTTATTAAATCTAATAAGTTCAAAATTTTTTATTATTTTAGAATAATTATTAAAGGTGACAACTTTTTGCATATAAATATAATCATAAAAACCTCTATTAGAATCTGATTGCAATAAAAACACATCGTTTATTCCGTAATATTCAAAATATTTTTCAATCTCATCAAAAAAAAGATATCTTTTTCTAAGCTTTTCAAGTGATTTATTTTTATAATTCAAAATTTCAGTATCATTGGGTAATAGTTTATTAAGATTCGAAAAACCATAATAAGCTAATTTAAATTTTTCAGTATTAAGATACAAAAAATTTTTTTGCTTTTCTTCAGAAATTAACTGTATTTTTTCTTTTTCAAAATTTCTATTTTCATTAATAAACTTTAAAGTCAAATTTAAAAGCGCAACAAAATTATCGTCTTTTGTTGCAACATAAGCAATATAAGCAAAGTAATTAGCCGTATAATAATCATTTTGGGAAATAAATTCATTGACAATATTTAAAAAATCTTGCTTTTTAAGGTTTCTCAAAGGATATAGTGAAAAAGTTTTTTTAACCTTTTCCAAATCAACGTCATAGTTTGGAATTTTATTATATTCAGATTTCACTAAATAATAATTTGTTAAAAGTTCTTCATTATTTACATAAATAATTCGCATTTTATCATATATTCTAATCAAATTTTCAAGATGCTTTCTCTTTTGTTTCATTGAATCTGACAAATCAGAAGATAAAAAAAATCTACTTGAAGACAAACTTATATCTATGTTTTTAATCTTCAGAGATATTTCATTTGCTTCACTTTCAAGAAGATTATATCTATCGTAACTAAACTTATACTCATTTCTCTGGGCAATTATATAAGGTAATATTAAATTAAATATAAAAGTAAAAAAAATCCCTATAATAAAAAATACTAGTAAAAATGCATAAAGCCGAGAAAATAAATACCCATTATACGATTTTAAATAAATCTTTATTTCTTGCTGAACAAAAAAAGCAAAGTAAATACAAACAATAAAAATAAAAAATCCATAAAAATACTTATAAAAAAGTAAAATAGAATCAAAAAAAGCTGCTATTAATTTATGTTTTTCTAAAAAATTCTCTCCAAAAAAATAAGAATAACTAAAAATTAAACCTAGAAAAAAACACAGAAAAATAATAAAGTTGCTCAAAAATGCATATATTTCTCTTTTCATAAGCTTTAAGAATTAACTACCCTTATATAAATTATCATCTAAATCTTTGCTGATTTTAATATATTCTGAAACAAATCCAAATAAATAGGTAGAAAAAAAAGTTAAAACACAAAAAATAAAAGGAATAAAATCAGATATCATGCTCTTTCCTATTATTACATTGTAAATTTTAGGAAACTCAATCGAGTAAACATTATAAATTTTTAAAAAAAGTATAATAAAGATGGGATAAAGAAATATTGCAAAACTATTCGAAAAAATAAGATTAAAAATATAAAAAAACGAAAATAACAATAAAGCAATTCCCAATATATTAAAAATTAAATTTAAGTAATTGAGTGAGAGTAGAAAATTATTCAAAATTTTTAAATCCTTGAAAATAAAATCAACAAAGTTATTATAAATCTTTTGCTCTAAAAAATTATTCTCAATAAAATCAACCTTACTAGAATCGGAAAGATTTGATTGGTAAGAAAAACTTTTATCCTTTTTGTCATTCTCTGAAACGATTAAAACTCCATTCAAACCATAAAGTTTGGGTCTATTGCTAGAAAATATTATTTTACCATTTAAAAAATGCACAATCTCATCTTTAAGAATAAAATTATTATTATTTCTATTATCATTAACATAGTAAGAATGAAAACTATGACTAACCAAAAATCCTAAATAAGAAAACAATAAAATAAGAATAAAGATAGTGCAATAAAAATAAAAAGTCTCTCTAGACGGCTTTAAAACCATTCCATAAAAAGGATAAGGAATCCTCATAAAAGTAACAACAAGCGACAAAGGGAAAGAATAAATATAGGCATTGTAATAAAGACTATAACTAAAAATGGAAAAATTAAAATACAAAAACTTATATTTTAAATAAAATGTGCAGATAAACATTAAAGAAAAAAGGCAAAATATTAAAATAAACCTATAAATTATTAAAAAGATCAATCTTAAAGAATCAAACACAGCAAATCCTCCCCCCTCAATAATTGAAAAAACTTTAAGCCTTTTTACTACCGACCAAAATATTTTTAATCTTTTCCTTAGCTTCTTCAAAGCTAATTTGCAAAGCTAAGCTAATTTCGTGCTCCAATATTAACTCAAAATCATTCAAAATCCTTTTTTCGTAAAAAGGAAGTTCTTTTTGAGTAGATTTTTTATATAAAAATTTATATAACTTTGCTGTATCTAAAATATCGCTTTTTTTATAAAATTCATGACCGCCATCTTTTATTTTTTTTGAGTCTATTTGACCTTCAAACTCTTTAATAACATCAAAAACTTCTTCTACCTTTTCCCTACTAACCAAAGCTCTAATTCCAAAATCGTCAACCTTAGCAACAGGAACCATAAAAATCATATCACTAAATGGAAAATGTATTTCATAATAATCAATAATCTCCCCATTAAACTCTTTAGTTCTAATATCCTTAATTGTACCTACTCCGTGCATTGGATAAACTACCGATTGATTTAGCAAAAATGCCATAATTACCTCATAAAATATAAATGGTTGAAATTTAAAAGCTCATAAAAAAACGCTTAAATTGGTCCTAATACTAAATTTATTTTCATAAAATAAATTTTCAAGATATCTATCATTACAAAAGCTTATTATTACACTAGGAGTAAGTTTATTAATATTTGCAAAAAACATTTCTTTATTTCTCTTTACAGCTTTTAAATCATAATACCCAATAAAACTAATTTCTTTATGAGATTCTTTCAATCTTAAAAATTTTTTCTTTGAAATCACTTTATCCTTATCAATAATATAACATGTTTTATGGGCATTTTCTAGTATTTCCATTAAAATGAGAAGAATTGTATTTGAATCATAACAGTCAATATTAACTCTTTTAAAAATCCTACAAAAAAATCTTACAATCTTAGAATTTAAAAAAACAAGAGAAGAATTTTTAATGTGATTTCTAAATTTTTTAAAAATTAAAACCTTTAGAAAACCTTTAAATCCAATAAAAATTACTATTGAATGATAAGGATGACCTGTAAGATACGTAAATCTGCTTATAAGCTTGCTGCGACTATCAAAAACATCTATAGGCACACCTAAAAAATAAAATCTGTCTGGTTTTGAATATATGTCTTTTAAATTAGCCATTACAATCCTCTAACAATGCCTTAAAATAAGCAAGTGAATAAATAATAGCCGTATCCGCTCGTAAAATTGGAGTGTTAAACCTTACAAAATTAAAGTCTTTCTCCTTGAAAAAGGAAATTTCTGAATCCGAAAAGCATCCTTCAGGACCTATTATAATTCCAATTTTGCTAAAATTTTCAAAACTTTCATTTTTGCCTAAAAGCATTCCACTTTGATGAGCAACATAATATTTAGTAGTACAAAAAGAATAAGGTAAATAAAAAAAATTATTATAAAAATTGATTTTAGGTACAATTTTATTACCGCTTTGCTTTAAGGCCTCATCTATTATTTTTGAAAATCTTAAAGTTTTGGCAGAGGTATTGCTTATATCTATTTTAGACACAGAACGATCTGCATTAATAATATTAATTTCTGAAACTCCAATTTCAACAATCTGTCTTAAAACCGAATCTATTTTTTTACCCTTTAAACTAGAAATAAAAATACTTATCTCAAAATTATTTTTTTCAATTTTATCTATTTTATTGGTAGCAAACTTAATAAAGTTACTACCAATCTTTACTATTTCTGACATTCTTAATTCCTTATCTTTTAAAAGAATTTTCAGCTTATCACCTTTTTTAAGTCGTCTTACATTAACAAGATGATGATATATTCTCATATCTTTAACAATAATAAAATCGCCTGCTAAACAATTAGCATCCAAAACAATTTGCTTCACAATTTAATTACCTAATTTAGATAAATATTCACAAGCTGCTTTTAAAACCTTGTCATAATGTAGATTATAAATTGGAAGCTCCTTATTATTATCTTGATAGTAATTAAAAAACACATACTTACCTAAAAATTCTTTATCAATTTTATATTTTGGATTTTCTTTAACAAGATTTTCAACAAAAAAATCAATTTCTTGTTCAGTAATAGACTTTTTGTCTTTTAAAAAACTTTCTATTAGCTTTTTATCAAAAATTTCTTTATATATTAATGCTTCCTCTTCAGAAAAATCTGGCGATTTTATTTCCAAATCAGGTTCAATCCCAACTTTATGGATACTCTTCCCAGATGGAGTATAATACTTTGAACTTGTAATTTTAAATCCACCAGTATAAAAAGGAACTACATGCTGAATGAGCCCTTTGCCATAAGACTTTTCGCCTATAATATAGGCCCTCTTATTATCTTTTAAGGCCCCTACAAAAACCTCTGATGCTGACGCTGATGATTTATCTATTAAAGCAACAATTTTTATATCTGAAGGCAAAATTTGTTTTGAGCTTGCCTTATAATCAACAGGCTTGCTGGAATTTCTTGATTTTGTGGAAACAATAGTTCCTTTAGATAAAATATTATCTGCCATTTTAATAGCTGCCTGAAAATATCCCCCGGTATTAAGCCTTAAATCCAAAATTAAAGATTTAATATTTCTATTCTTAAGATTGTCTAAAGCTTTGCTAAAAGCTCCGGAAGTGTGCGGATTGAAGCTCACTATTCTTATATAGCCAATATCTGAATTAATAACATCATACTTGATTGTTTGTATTTCTATCTTTTCTCTTGTAAGTTCAAAATCCAATGTTAAATTTTTTCCCCTAAGAATAGATACTTTGACTTTTGTACCTTCTTTACCTTTCAAAAGATCAACAACTTGATCTACTTCCATAGAAGAGACGCTCTTACCATCAACAGCGATAATACAATCTCCAGATTTAATTCCAGCCTTATAAGCCGGACCTCCCTCAAAAGGAGTAACAATAGCAACGCAAGCATTATTAGTATCAAGATCTTTTGCCTTGTCTTGCTTATCTTGAGAATGCATTTTTTTTATTATTGAAATTCCAATACCAACATAATCTCCTACCGTTGTTTTTGAAATTTCTTCTAAATCCTTTTTTGTCAAATATTGAGAATAAGGATCTCCTAAGGCTTGAAATATTCCTTTTAAAGCGCCTTCAAAAATTACTTCATCGTTTACAGGATCCACATAATTTTCTTTTACAAATTCAAAAGCTTGAATCATCATCTGCTCATAATTAGATCTTGATAACTTATTACTATTAGATTCATCAAAAGCAAAAATAGATTCAACAATTACTAGAGAGCTTATACCTAAAGTCAATAAAAAATACACGCATATTAAAAATTTATTTTTCATTTATTCATCCCTAATGCAAAAATTAAAACTTGATTTTATTTCCATAATATAATATTTTAAAACTATGTTAAACTCACACCCTAAAAAAAAACAAAGCCTTCAAAGAGTAAGCCTTATTATATTACAAATGCTTGAGAGCCTTTTGGTTTTAGTCTTACTATACCACGCTATTAATAGATTAATTTTTATTAACAATTACTCAATAAAGTTTATGCTAACATTTATTTTATATTCACCTGAGTTTTTCATGGCCAATTTAACACTCTATTATTTTATCTACGAAAAATTTATAATTCTTCACAGCATTATAGTAATAACTAAATTATTCCAAATAATATTAACATTATTATTATTTGTCTTAGGATTTACTTTTAAAATGTACGTCTATCAAACCTCTTTGTCCATACTTTTAGGGATTACAGTAGTTTATCTAGTATTTAATATAGTAATTTTAGCACTGATTAAAGCAAAAAGAAAAACAGTGGAGTAAAGCTTGATTATTATTCCTGTAGCCAGTGGTAAGGGAGGAGTTGGCAAATCCCTTTTCTCGGTAAACATAGCAATTTGCCTGGCAAATGAAGGGAAAAATGTCTTGCTTATCGATCTTGACCTTGGGGCATCTAATTTGCATTCAATGTTAAACATTATTCCTAAAAAAAGTATAGGCACATTTTTAAAAACAAAGATTAATTTCCAAGACATTATTATTGAATCTGGAATTAAAAATCTAAGCTTCATTGCGGGAGATTCTGACATTCCAGAACTTGCTAATATAGCTGCTTCTCAAAAAAAAACTATAATAAGAAATTTAAAATCTTTAAAATATGATTACTTGGTGATTGATCTTGGAGCAGGAACAGCTTTTAATATCATAGACTTTTTTTTAATGTCAAAAAGAGGAGTAATAGTAACAACACCAACGGTAACAGCTACAATGAATGCATATTTATTTCTTAAAAATATAATATTTAGACTCTTATCAAGCGTTTTTAAAAGAGGAACAAAAGGAAATGAAATCCTCACAACAATAAAACAAAATTCAATAGATCTTCAAAAGGTATATATACCTAATTTACTGTCAAAACTCGAAAACGAAGATCCTGAAAATTACTCTAAATTTGACAAATTGTTTAAAACAATTTGTCCTTTTATGATATTTAATATGCTCAAAACTCCCAATGATATTGAAAAAACAGAAAAAATAATAAAATCGGCAAAAAACTATTTAAGCATAAACTTACAAAGCATTGGAGCAATCTATAAAGATGAAATAGTTGATCAAGCTTTAAACAACAAAATCCCCATCACTATATACAAACCTACAAGTTCAACCTCTAAAAGCATAAAAAAAATTGCAAAAAAATTGATTGAAATTGAAGACTTAACAAATGATGCTGAACTTTTAAACGAAGAAGATTTAATTGAAAGCTATGATTTCGTGCTAAGAGAAGCCCAAGAAGAATATATTGGAAAAATTGAATACCTTGAATCGTTGATAAAAAACAAAACAATAGAAAGTAGTGAAATTATTGATATAATAAAATCTCAGAAAAGAGAAATCGAAACCTTAAGAAAGCAAAATATGTTATTTAAAAAAAAGCTTTTTGAAAAGCTTGAAAAGGCTAAGGAGGTCTAATGCCAAATTATATAAATTACCCAAATTGGTTACATCCTGAAGTGATTCAAGGCATACCAATTACATGGTATAGCCTATCTTACATTTTTATTATAATAATCTCTTATAAGTTTATTTGGTATCAAATACAATCAGACAAAATTGATATCAAAAAAGAAGATTATGAAACATTTATGTTCTCACTTGTACTTGGAGCAATTTTAGGAGGCAGATTGGCGTCTACCTTGGTTTACGATAAATCAGGTATTTATTATTCTCATCCTTGGTTAATTTTTTTACCATTCGATCAAAATTGGAATTTTACAGGCTTTAGGGGCATGGCTATCCATGGTGGGTTTTTAGGTGCAATAGTTGCTCCTCTAATCGTAATAAACACAAAACTTAAAAATACAAATGTTCAAAAATATTTTCTAAAACTAACAGACTATGGAGCAATAGCTTTTTCTTCTGGCTACATACTTGGAAGACTTGCTAATTTCGCAAATGCAGAACTTTATGGAAGAGTAATAAAAGGAGGAATAATATTCCCTAATGCAGAACCATTTGACACAAATATTCCGGGTGTAAAAGAATTTGCATCATCTGTGGGAATTGAAATTTTGCCTCATGATCTGCTAATTAACCTCCCAAGAATACCTTCTCAACTTATTGAAGGATTTTTCGAAGGACCTGTAACTTTTATGTTACTATGGTTTTTATTTAGAAAAATCAAAAAATATGATGGATTTATTTTTGGTACATATATAATGCTTTACGCTTTTTTCAGGTTCTTTATTGAATATTTAAGAGAACCAGACAGAGAACTTGGATTTATAATAAACTACAAACCAATTAAAAGTCTGTCCGAATTTTCTTTTTTAAACATATCAATGGGACAAATTCTCTCACTAGCACTAATGCTCTCAGGCTTAATCTGGATAATAGTCACTAAAAAAATCGCAGATAAAAAAATAAAATATAATACTAACTTGGCATACAAAAATTAAAATAAAAGCAAGCCAACAAAAATGAAAGGGATTAATAATTATCAAAATATAAATTCCGTTGTAATCTCTAAAGACGAAATTGATGTCAGAGATCTTATAAAGCTTAGATCTATTTTTAACTTAATTCAAATCGTAAAATCTGAAAAAGCTTTATACAGTGAATATGTAAAACAAAATAATATTAAATTCGCTATTATTTATAATTATGAAAAACCAATAGATTTTTCAATAAACGTTGCAAATGAATTAAAAAATATAAACAAAATCCATTCTATTATAATTAGCAATGAAAAATTCGATAAGGAATATTTAAAACTTAATCACATAGAAATAATAAAAGATATAAACGAATTAGAATATAAACAAAGTTTAATACACCAAAAAAAACTATTTTGCGACAATAAAAACACAACTCTGGATTTCTTCTTAAATTTATCAGAACTCATCAAAGAAATAGTAATCATCACAAACACCGAAAATGAAATTATTTATATAAATGAAAAAGGTAGTAAAAATCTTAATCTTCCAATGAAAATTTCTGGAAATACAATCAAAGTAACCGACATAGATATTAGAGATTGGGAAAAGTTAAAAAAAATAGATTTAAGTTATCATACAAATTCCATTCCCGAATTTAAAAATATATTAATAACCGATTGTCTTTTAACTTTAAAAAATAATAAAAAACTACATGTGGATGTATTTATTAGCACAATTGCTCAAAACAATATTGATAAATTAATAACAATCAAAGAAATACCAAACATTAATGAAACAGAAAACTATAAATACCTAGAAATTATCGATTCGCAAGACGAAATTCAAAAGGCCAAAGAAATTGAAAAATTATTAGTAAATCATATGGATATTTACAAAAAAAAACGAATATATTTGCTTAATTTAGACCTATCCCTAACAACAGAATATGAATACAAAGAGGATAGAGAAAAGCTTAATATAAAAATACTTAAAATAATGTATTCAAAAATAATGTCATTATACTCTGAATATATTTTCAAGCTAAAGCACAACAATTTAATAGTAATCATATGCACAAGTGGCGGTGAAAACCGGATAATCTCAATTGCTAAAAAAATCAAAAAAACAATTATGTTGGCATTAAAAAAAGAAGATATTATTATATTAGAATTCAATATCGGAATAATAGAAGTAAATTTAAGAGAAAATTTAGAATTAAAAATCCCTAAATTAATGATGGCTACAAAAATATCATCGGAATACAAAGAATCTGACCCTATTATATACAAAGAAGAGCTACCAGAAACTGTGATTTTAAAAAATCAAAATAAAATCTTTCAATATATACTCAAAGCAATAAAGAATGATTTTTTTACTCTTTATTATCAAAAAATCAATCCCCTTAAAAAGAACTTAAAGCCTAAAATAGAAATTTTGACAAGACTTTTTGATCACATGGGCAAACCAATTCCAAACGACCAAATTTTTAGCTTAATAGATAAATACAATTTAACTGCTGAAGTTGACCAATTGGTGGTTAAAAAGGCTTTAAGAGAATATAAAAGCTTTGTATCAAAAAATGGAGTTCACATTTTCTCAATTAACATATCCCCTTATTCCCTAAAATCTCAAAACTTTCGAATCTTTTTAAAAGATACCTTGTTAAAAAGTCAAATTCCACTTCAAAATATATGCTTAGAAATAACAGAAACTGGAATTCTTGAAAATTTTGAGATAATAAATAAATATTTTCAAGAATTAAAAAGTTTTGGCATCAAACTAGCACTTGATGATTTTGGAAGCGGACATACATCACTCTCATATATTAAAACACTGCCAATAGACTTACTTAAAATAGACGGGTCTTTCATAAAAGCAATAAACTCTAGTGAAATAGACTTTGTAATAATAAAATCCATTAAAAAAATAGCAGATACAAAAAATATAAAAATTATTGCCGAATTTGTATATAATGAAGAAATATTAAAAAAAATCAATGAACTAGAAATAGACTATGGACAAGGATTTTTATGGCACAAACCAGAACCAATATAACTTTTAAAAATGGCAAAATCGTAAATATACTAATGACTAAGTTTCATTAAATTTCAACAAAAATTATTTTACATTGGAGAAGGAATAAAATTAATGGAAAAAAAAATAGCATTAATTGCACATGACAAAAAAAAGGATGATTTGGTAAATTTTGTCAAACTAAACCATCTCTTCTTATCTAAATTTAAGCTTATTGCAACAGGAACAACAGGGTCCAAAATTCAACAAGCTACTGATCTTACAATTATTAAATATAAATCAGGCCCTATGGGGGGAGATCAGCAAATTGGCGCTGAAGTAGCTGAAGGAAATATCTTGGCCATATTCTTCTTTAGAGATCCCCTAACAAGCCAGCCTCACGAACCAGATGTGTCAGCTCTTATTAGACTTTGCGACGTACATAATGTACCGCTAGCAACCAACGTAAAAACAGCGGAAATTTTAATAAAAGGCCTTGAAAGATTAATTTCAAAATAGGCTTTAATTTAAAAATTAAAGCCTAAAAAATTAAAAATATAAATTAATTCATCATCATAGGTGATATTTTTTCAATACCGTCTATAATATAATTAACAGATTCTAAAAAGGTTTTTGCGTCTGCATTATTCTCATCAATTGTAACTTCCAATTTTGAATTTTTAATATTAAGATCTCTAAAGGTGCCAATAAGGTCGCTTTTCGCACCATGCAAATTACTATTTATAATCTTTTTAAAATCAGAGGTAATTCCGACAAAAATAAACGCTTCTTTTCCAGAGATACTAATTGGAGCTTCTCCTGCATAGATATTATCATAAAGATAAACTATTAATTTTGCACCCTCTTTTGAAGGTATTGTTTCAAAGTATCCATCTTTTTCAGAAAAATAAAAAACCTTTATATTTTCCCCCAAACTTTTTCGATCATTTTTTGAATGAACTACTCCCATAGCATGAAAAACATGACCAATAGTATGTTCATCTATTTTAGAAGCATCATTGAGTTTAGAAGAGCTATCCACTTCTTGTTCTTCAACATATTCATTTGAGCTATCTTTTGAAGTACACCCAATTATTAAAAAAAATAACAACCCCATTAAATAGTTTTTTAAAAAACCATTTTTATACATAAAAATTCTCCCTTATGATTTATTCATAATATTAAAATTAAAGGTAAGTTTACAATAAATAATTTATTTTGTACACACTTTAAAAATAATTAAAATGTTAAAATAAAAATAGGAGGTCTTATTAATGAAAAACCAAAATCCATGGATATCTTTAAGTGAAGAAGAAAAAAACCAAATTTTCAATTTTTCCGAAGGTTACAAAAAATTTATAAGTAAATTTAAAACAGAAAGAGAAGTTACATCCTATGCCCTAGATAAAGCAAAAAAAAAAGGATTTCTTAACGCTGAAGAGAAAAAAAATTTAATGCCCGGCGATAAAATTTTTTATACTTGTAGAGAAAAATCTGTTGCTTTTGCTATTATTGGCAAAAATCCTATTGAAAATGGAATGAATTTAATTGTTTCTCATACAGATTCACCAAGGCTTGATGCAAAACCTTCACCAATCTCTGAAGAAAACGAACTTTCATTTCTTAAAACCAACTATTACGGGGGAATAAAAAAGTATCAGTGGTTATCTATACCCCTTTCAATAAGAGGTGTGATATTCTTAAAAAATGGAGAAAAGGTTGAAATCAATATTGGTGACAATGAAAATGATCCCGTATTTGTAATTCCCGACATTTTGCCTCATCTTGATAGAAAAATACAAAGGAATAAAAAATCAGATGAAATTGTTGAGGGAGAAAATCTAAAAATTTTAATTGGAAGCCTACCAATCGAAACAAAAGAAAAAGATAAAGTTAAACTAGCAACTCTTCAACTAATAAAAGAAAAATATAAAATAGAAGAAGAAGATTTTGTATCATCAGAAATTGAAATAGTGCCCGCAGGAACAGCAAAAGATGTCGGATTTGACAAAGCTTTAATTGGTGCTTACGGACAAGATGATAAAATATGCGCTTACACTTCACTAGAATCTATATTTGATCTTGAAGAGGCCCCAAACAAAACAGCTATTTGCTTCCTTGTAGACAAAGAAGAAATTGGTTCAACAGGTTCAACTGGACTAGACTCAAGATATCTTGAATATTTTGTTTCTGACATGATCTTTAAAATTAAAAAATCAGAATATAATAATCTTCACGTCCAAAAAGCCTTTTGGAATTCAAAAAGCATCTCTGCTGATGTTTGCGCAGCAATAAACCCGCTATTTAGCTCAGTTCATGACGAACAAAATGCTCCTAAACTTGGATATGGTATACCAATAATGAAATACACAGGACATGGTGGAAAAAGTATGGCCAGCGATGCTGATGCCGAGCTTGTTTCTTATATTAGGCAATTATTAAATAAAAAAAATGTAGCCTGGCAAGTAGCAACACTTGGAAAAGTAGAAGAAGGGGGAGGGGGAACTGTTGCTAAATTCTTAGCTAGCTATGGAATAAGAACAATAGACATGGGACCTGCTGTTATAAGCATGCATTCTCCAATGGAAATAACTTCTAAATTTGATTTATACAATGCTTACTTAGCATACAAAGCTTTCTATAAGGAATAAAATTGCTATGGTAGATTTAGAAAAAACAAATAAAATCAAAGTAGCAGAGCATATTGTAGAATGCTTTGGGGGAATCAAAAATATTAAAAACATAAACAAAGACATAACAAGAATAAAAATTTTAGTAGACAGCAATTCTTTGGTTAAAAGAGACGATTTAACAAAAAATGACAACATAATAGGAACTATTAAATCTAATGAACTTACAGAAGTTGTAATGAATTTTGAAATAATCGAAGATGTTTATAATAAAATTTTATATATGATGAATGATCAAAAACAATAAAGCCTCTTCAGAGGCTTTATTTTATTGTCTAATATCTCTCATATATTCAATAACAGATTCGGATCCCAACTCTTTATTCAAAATTTTATATATAACACTTAACAAGCTATTGGGATTGAGATCTCGATTTAATTCTTTAAAAAGGGAAAAAATTGATTTAGCAGCCAAAACTCCTTCTGGCAAATATCCAATTTTTTCAATATTATTTATTAAATCATCTATACTAAAAAAATTTTCTAAAATGTTTTTGCTAACAATTTCATTACCAAGTCGTCTATTTCTTCCAAACATGCTTCTACAAGTAACATCTAAATCACCAGAACCAGACAAAAATAAAAACGTTTCAATATTTCTTCCCCCAAGCTCAATTGCAATATCCTTAATATTATTTAAAGACATTGAAAATAAAAATGATTCTGTATTATTACCTATCAAATTAGGATAATTCAATTTATACGCATCTAAAATTCCAAATGCAATTGCAAACACATTTTTTAAGGCTGATGCTATTTGCACCCCAAAAACATCGTCACTATAAAACAAAGAAATTGGGGTTTTGGCAAATAAATTAATAAACAAATCTGCATTTTTTCTGTTATTGCTAGCTGCAACAAGTCCTGTTATTACACCAAGTCCAACTTCTTCAGCATGACTTGGGCCAACAATATAAGTAATTTCGTCTTTATATCCTTTCATGACTTTCTCAGCAGCTTCAACAACTGTCTGGGTTTTCCCATCAAAAGTAATAAACCCTTTTGTAAGTATTGCTAATTTTGGCTTTATTTCCAAAGAATGGAAAAACTGATCCAATTTTTTAAAAATATCAACAGTAAAAAGAGATGGCGTTGCAATGAAAATATAATCAGACATCGATACAACTTCAAACAAATCTGAACTTGCAACTAAATTTTTTGGCAATTTAATTGACTTTAAATATTTGGCATTAACATTATTATTATTAATACAATTTTTAACATCTTCTTCAAAAGACCATAAAAAAATATTAAAATCAAATTTATCTGCCAAAGACTTTGCAATAGCTGTCCCCCAAGCGCCTGCTCCTATTACTGATATTTTCATAATTACTCCCTATAACCTTATAAAAACTCATATTTTATTGTTTCATCTAAATAGATCTTTATTTTACCAAAATTTTCAATTTTCTTAAAAAGAATTTCATCTATTAAAAGCTTTCCCACTTCTTTGAATATAAACTTTTTAACACTTTTTAATCCATAGCCCTTTCCATAAATCTTTTCCCGAATATAATCAACAACACTTTTTTCAAAAAAAATATCGAATTTTCTATCTTTCAATATCTTAGCAAAAGAATTAAGTTCATTAAGAATAATTTTTTCAAAATCTAATTCATCAATCGATTTAAATACAAACACATGATCTATTAAATCCAAAAATTCATTGGGAAATCTTTTCTTTAATATAAAATTAACATCATTTCCTTCTGCTATTTTATTTTTAAAGCCGATGCTATTAAGCTCATTGCCCTCAGTATTTACACTTATTACTATTAAACTTTCTGATAAACTTACCTTTTTTCCAAGACCATCAAAAAGTTTGCCTGTTTTAAAACCCTCCAAAAAAAAATCTAAAACCCTTTTATTACATTTATCAAAATCTGATAAAAAAATAATAGAATTAGAAGATTTGTTCAAAAATTTGAAAAATCTAGTAGATTCATAATATCCCTCATTACTTAAAACAGGCCCAATCAATCTATCAAGAGCATTAAAATCGCTATATTCACTCATATTAAGACTAAATTTCGGAATTTTAAACTCTTCTGATAAAATATCCGTCAATTTGCATTTTCCAGCTCCAGAAGCGCCAATAAAGGCAAATAAACCAATAGTACTTCTATTGGTAAGCAAATTAAATTTTAATAATTTAATATTTAACATCAAATCAAATACCAAACTATCCTCTATAATAAGTTCTTTTTTTATTCTATTTTCTAAATTAATTAGTAATTCACTATCATACTCTTCAAAATTAAAAATATTAGAACCAACGAAAGACTTGATCAGATCACAAACATCATCTTTTGTTATGGTCCTTTTTATGTTTTCAAGCTTAAACTTAGAACCTAGCTCATCTAAAATATCAAAAGCTTTGTCTGGAAGAAATCTATCTTTAATATATTTTTGAGACATAACAATACAAGCTTGTATTGCTTCATCTGTATATTCTACATTATGATATCTCTCGTAATCTTTTTTAATCTCCTGCAAAATAATATAGGTATCGTCAAAATTGGGCTCTTTAAGCTCTATGCTCTGAAACCTTCTAATTAAAGCCTTATCTTTTAAAAAAAATTTTCTATATTCATATTCTGTGGTAGCTCCAATAAATTTAATTTTTCCCAAAGTCAAAATAGGCTTCAATAAATTAGAAATATCCATACTACCAAATGATGTAGCTCCTGCACCCACTATCATATGGATCTCATCAATAAAAAGAATAACTTTTTTTCTTGAGTTTAAAAAATCTAAAACCCTGTTAATTCTACTCTCAAGATCTCCTCTATATTTAGTACCCGAAACAAGCCTACCAATATCAAGAGAATAGATTTCATACCCTATTAAATCCACTGGAACATTCTCTATCTTTATTTTATAGGCAAGACCTTGGATTAATACTGTTTTACCAACACCAGGTTCTCCAAATAAAATAGGATTACTTTTATGTTTTCGAAGTATTACCTGGATTAACCGAGATAATTCTCGCTTTCTACCAATTAAAGGATTGTACTTTACATTCAAAGTATCAATAACGTTTGTTAAAAAATTACCAATAGAGTCTTTATTTTCTAAGAAAATATTATTTTTATCCAACTTATCACGATTGTCCTCAAAAATATGAAAGCCTCCTTTACTTTTTGGGGCATTATTATGAATGTATTCTGCAATTAATTCACTACCATAACCTGAATCAGATTTAGTATTGGCAGCCAAATAATCATGAACTTCAATAAGTTTGTCAAAAATAGTCAAATTAAAACCTGAGTTAACTAACGCATCTAAAATACTATTTTTTCTTTTTTTGACAAGAACCCACAACAAATCTTTTTCTTGTATTTTATAAGGTTTTTTATAA
The DNA here is from genome assembly GCF_000170955.2 of Borreliella valaisiana VS116. Lineage (NCBI taxonomy): Bacteria > Pseudomonadati > Spirochaetota > Spirochaetia > Spirochaetales > Borreliaceae > Borreliella > Borreliella valaisiana. Next base: position 379,401 of record NZ_ABCY02000001.1, read on the forward strand.
AAAAAAAGAACACCGATTATATCGTCATACAAATAATCCATACTAGAAACATAATCTGGGATATAATTGTCTCTTAAGGGAAGTTTGCTAAAAAATTCTTCTAGCTGTTTATTAAGTTTATCAAAATCAATTGTGCACAAACTAAGCAGCTCTTTAACTTTATCGCTTTTTATCAACCCGTAAAAAATGTGCTCTTCTGTAAAAACAAGATGCTTAGACTCCATGAAAAACAAAAACGTGTTAAAAAACAAACAATTTAAAGCTCTTCTGTCATACATCAAAAATCAACTATAAAATAATTCTTAAAAATTTTTTTTTACCTACTCTTAATTCAATTTCATTGTTATTAAAATCCACTCTAGTAAGACAATGGTTCTGATTTTCTACCCTTTTACCATTGATATACACCCCTCCAGAATCAATCAATCTTCTACCTTCTGACTTGCTAGGCACAATTTTTGAATCTAACATTAAATTAATCAACAATACTTCTTCTTCTAAGCTAGAAAAGCTAAATTTAAAAAACGGAATATTACTTCTATCTCCACTGCCCCTAAATGCAGCAAAGGACGCCTCTTGAACCTTTAAGGCTTCCGCTTCCCCATGAACAATTTTAGTTATTTCAAAAGCCAAAATCTCTTTGGCTTTATTTAAGGAATTCCCCTTAAAATTTGAAATTAATTCAATTTCATCTTCTTCTAAAAAAGTAAAAAGGTATAAAAAAGTTTTCACATCAGAATCTGAAGTATTTCTAAAATACTGATAAAAATCATAAATACTGTAAAGATTAGAATCAAGATAAACAGCACCTTTTTCTGATTTACCCATCTTTTTTCCATCACTTCTTGTAATCAATGGAAACGTAAGCCCAAAAGCTTCTGCTCCAAACTTTCTTCTAATCAAGTCAACACCTGAGATAATATTCCCCCATTGATCATCACCACCAATTTGAAGTCTACAATTTTCAAGCTTATTAAGCATATAATAATCATAAGACTGCAAAAGCTGATAATTAAACTCAATAAATGAAAGTCCAAAATCTAGCCTTCTTTTATAAGTTTCAAAGCTTAACATGCGATTAACAGAGAAATGAATGCCAATATCTCTTAAAAATTCAATATAATTGAGATTATCTAACCAATTTGAATTATGAATAAAACATTTTGAACTAAACTTCGTTATTCTTTGAAGTTGATTTTTTATTAACACAGCATTATTGCTAATCTCTTCTGAAGATAAAATCTTTCTCATTTCGCTTTTTCCAGAAGGATCGCCTATTTTTGTTGTAGAATCTCCAATTAAAACAATTGGTATGTGTCCATATTGTCTAAGATGCATCATCGCTAAAAAAGGAATTAAATGGCCAATATGAAGAGAACTAGATGTTGCATCAACTCCCGCATAAAAAACTATTTTTTCTCTATCCATTAAATCACTTAATACTTTTAAAGATGTACATTGCTTTAAAAATCCACGCTTATGTAAACGATTTAAAGCAAGATTCATTTATTAAAATCCTCTTTGTAATTTAAAATCTCTGTTTTAATGTGCGAATATAAATCATTAATAAAAATTCTCTTCTGGGTCATATTATTTCTTTCTCTAATAGTAACTGTTTTATCCTCAACAGTGTTGTAGTCTACTGTTACACAATAAGGAGTTCCTATTTCGTCTTGACGTCTATACCTTTTACCTATTGTTCCATTATCATCGTAAAATATATGAAAATCATCACAAAGCTCCATATAAATCCTTCTGGCAATTTCAATAAGCTCAATTTTTTTAACAAGAGGAAATATAGCAATTTTATAAGGAGCTAACTTAGGATGTAATCTTAGAACAATACGCTTATCTCCATCTGAGAGTTTCTCCTCAGAATAAGCATCACAAAGGGTCATTAAAACAGACCTTGTAAGCCCGGCAGAAGTTTCAATAACATAAGGCACATATCTCTCTTTTGTTAACAAATCATGATATTCAAATATTTTAGGTTTGTTGGAAAATTTAGAATGCTGAGTTAAATCATAATTACCCCTATTGTGAATACCTTCTACTTCTTGAAATCCAAATGGAAATTCATACTCAATATCAAATGCAGATTTTGCATAATGAGCAAGTTGTGTTGAATCATGAGCTTTGAATCTTAATCTATCGGGTCTAATTTTAAGAGTTTCTATAAAAAAATTCATTCTATTTTGCTGCCAATAACAAAACCATTCATCTATTTGCTTGGGATGAACAAAAAACTGCATTTCCATTTGCTCAAACTCACAAGTTCTAAATATAAAATTTTTAGTAACTATCTCATTTCTAAACGCTTTACCTACCTGAGCAATTCCAAAAGGAATCTTAAGCCTTGAAGAATCCAAAACATTTCTAAAATTAACAAAAATTCCTTGTGCTGTCTCGGGCCTTAAATAAATCTCACTAGAACTGTCCTCTACTACTCCAATATGAGTCTTAAACATTAAATTAAAACTTCTTGGAGCAGTAAAATTATTCCCAACTTTGCAATTTGGACAATTTTTTGACAAATCAATAAAATCAGCTCTAAATCTACTTTTACAATCTTTGCAATCAACCATAGAATCTGAAAAACCATCAACATGACCAGATGCTTTCCAAATTTCAGATCGCATAAAAATAGCACTGTCTAAACCTACAATATTTTCATGCAAGTACACCATGCTCTTCCACCACTCTTTTTTTATATTTTTTTTAAGTTCAACTCCCAAAGGACCATAATCCCAAGCTCCAGAAAGACCCCCATAAACCTCTGAAGACTGAAACACAAACCCTTTTCTTTTTGCAAGAGAAATAATATCTTCCATTCTAACCATAAAAATATCCTTAATAATTATTCATTTATTCTTAAAAATTCCTGTGCCAATTTTATTCTTTCAAAAACTTTAGACTTACCTAACAATTTTAAAGAATCAAAAAGCGGCGGAGAAACTTTGCTGCCAAGCACTGCAATTCTAATAGGAAGAAGAATTTCTCCTAATTTAAAACCATTACTCTCAGCAAAATTATAAAAAATTTTATCATTTTCCTCTGACGATCTTTTTTCAAATCCTTCTAAAACAGGCTTTACTAATTCTAAAATAGAGCAAACCTCTTTAGCCGTTTTTTTTCTACTTAAAAACTCATCTAAATTCCAAGATTTAATGTCTTCATAAAAAAATCTGGTCATATTTAAAGCATCACTTAGCTTTTTAATTCTACTCTTTACAAGAGGAATTAATAATTTTAATTTTTGACTCTCTTGTAAAGTACTAGGATTAGAAACATACCCTTTTTTTTGGAAAAAAGGAAGTAAAAGATTAAATAAATCTTCATCTTTTTTTTCTCTAATATAGTAGCTATTGAAAAAATCCAATTTATTATAATCAAAAATTGCAGGAGATTTATTGATCTTTTCAATTGAAAAAAATTGCTCAAGGTCATTTTTTGAAAAAAATTCTCTCTTATCATCATAAGACCAGCCAAGCAATGTAACATAATTAATAATAGCTTCTGGAAGATACCCATCTTCAATAAACTGCCTTAAAGCTGTTGATCCATGCCTTTTGCTTAATTTTTGACCATCATTTCCCATAACCATTGGAAGATGACAATAAATAGGCGGCTTCCAATTAAGAGCCTTATAAAGAAGCGCATGCAATGGGCCTGAAGAAACCCATTCTTGAGCTCTTAATACATGGGTAATTTTCATTAAATAATCATCAACAACATTCGCAAGATGGTAAGTCGGAAGTCCATCTGATTTAAGAATTACAGGATCAGGGCTAATGTCTTTATTTGACCATGTAATCCTTCCAAGCAAAACATCATCAAAGCTAGTATCCCCTTCTAAAGGAATTTTAAATCTGACAACAGGCTTGATTTTTTTAATTAACGCATTCTCAACTTCGTCATCACTTAAATTCCTACAATGCCTATCATATCCGGGTGGCATCTTATTAATATTTTGAATTTTCTTAATCCTTTCCAACCTTTCAGAACTACAATAGCAATAATAAGCGTGCCCAGATTCAATTAAGTATTTAGCATATTGTTTATATATTATACTTCTTTGAGACTGAACATAGGGCGCATAATCGCCCCCTACAATAGGACCTTCATCAAAAGAAATACCTAGCCATTTAAGACTTGAATAAAGATCATTTTCTGCTTCTGGAAAATATCTGCTCTGATCTGTATCCTCAATTCTAAGTAAAAATTTACCCCCACAAGACTTTGCAAAAAAATAATTAAACAAAGCTGTTCTAATCCCACCAATATGTTGCAAACCCGTTGGAGAAGGCGCATAACGAACTCTTATACTCAAAAAACAACTCCTTCAATAAAAAACATCTTTTTTAGAAAAATCATAAATATAATAAAAAACAACAAAAAATAAATTCGAACCAAGTAGTCTTGTATGCTTAGAATCTATCCTATTTTTAAATTTATAATATCGATTTCTAATCTCAATTTTCTTGCTTTCAAGCAAATCAAAAGATATTTTTGATTTTCGTAATAAATAATAAAAATAAAGAGTAAAAATATCATTTTTTAAAAAAAACTTATCTAAAAAATTTACTAACTCTTTTAGCTTTAAATGCTCTTCAAATGACAACATGCTAAGAGCCTCGCAATATTTTACCCACTTGTTTCTACTGAACTTGTAATTTAAAATTAAACTAAAAGCTTTTTCCTTCTCTCTAAAACTAATAAGAACAGAATAAAGCTCTATTATTGTCTTATATCTTAATTTATTGTCTTTTAAATAAAAATAAAGCTCATCAAGGCTTTTTTTGTCTTGTTTTATTAAAATAAACCTAAGAAGAATAGATATTTCAAAAACACTTTTAAGCTTTTTACGAACCATTTTAAGCTTTAAAAAAGTAAATGTATCTTCCATCCCATTTAAAATAAAATATAATCTTGGAGAAAAATATTTGGAATAAATAACATTAAAAACAATCACTAGTAAAAAATAAATTACAATAAATTGGTAATTAAACAAAATAAAGCTTAATTCCATTTGAAATCTTAAAATTGCAAGAAAATAAACAAATAATCCAAGAAATATAATATTAAAGCCTAAGCGTATTTTTTCTACCATAAAAATCTCTTCAAAAGAAGCTTAATTCAAAAATTGAGATATAATAAGTATATTATACTAATAGATAGACAATTAATAAATAATATGATATACATGGTTATTAGAGCTTACTTTCAAGGAAATAAATGCAAAATTTTGAAAGCATTATCAAAAATATAAAAAATTCGTCATATTTAATAGATAAGGAATTCTTAGTTTGGCCTGAGAATGCATTTATTGGAGACAAAAACATTGCGCTTATTGAAAAATGGAAATTAAAATCATACATTAAAGAGAGAACAAATTTTTTCAGTGATGATTCTGTTAAAAAAGAATATGAAGAAATACACAAAAAATTCGACGAAGAGGCTATTTCTAGTTACCATGTAATAATAAGCAATTTAGAAGAAATTTATGAAAATTGCAAAAGAAATAAAAAAATATATTACCAAGATATTATACCTACTGTAAAAAAAGTAATAGAATTTTATAAGAAACAGAAAAAAATTTTTATCAAATATTTTAGAATTCCTAAGCTTTCTGCAAATTATCACATTATTCATTCAGTAAATACAGCTATCTTAACAGTAGCTCTTGGTAATGAAATGGGACTAAATAACTACAAAACAGTAGAACTTTGTAGTATTGCGCTTTTACATAAAATAGGGTTTCTATTTATCCCATCAAAAATCAGCGAAAAAAAGGAAACATTAACTGACGAAGAACTAAGCATAATAAAAAAATATCCTATAATCAGCTATAAAGTAGCTTCAACGAGCAATTTGTCAAGATCAATATGTTTGACACTTTTAACACACAAAGAAAATCTAGACGGGACAGGCTATCCTAAAGGCCTGACAAGTGAAAACATAAGCATAGAATCAAATATAATAGGAGCTGCTAGCGCCTATTCTGCTATCATTTTAGATAAGACCTACAAAAAATCTTTTAATTCTGGGGCATCTATTATTGAATTAATTAAAGATGCTGACAAAAAATTTGACAAAAGAGTTTTAAAGTTAATAATCAATGCAATATCTTCTTGCCCTTTAGACTTTATTGTAGAACTTAATGACAATTCTATAGCCAAAATAGTAGATATAGATGATTCTAACCCAAATCTCCCATACATAAACTACATAATAAAAGATGGAAAAGTTGTAGACAAAAATGAGCAATCTAGCATTCAGTCTATACCAAACACAAACACAGGAATAAAAAAAATACTCAATCAAAATGAAATAGAATTAATTAAAAATAAACATTCTTTAACGAATATTATATAAAAACACTTAAAGGGAGAAAAAAGCATGATTTTAATCATATCAGCCATGCAAGAAGAAGCAGAAGAAATAAACAAAATGCTTGATGACAAAGAAGAAGTTATATTAAACGGCTGCTTAGCAAATACAAAAAATTATAAAGGAAAAATTCTGGGAAAAGATGTAATATCCTTAACTACAGGAATTGGAAAAGTTAACGCAGCGACTTGGAGCAATCAAATTATATCTAAGTATAAAATCACTCATATAATAAATTCTGGAAGTTCTGGTGGAATAAAAGAAAACTCTAACCTTAAAATCTCAGATATTGTAGTATCCTCAGAAACAGCATACTATGACTTTGACTTAACCAAGTTTGGACACAAAATAGGACAAGTCCCTAATTTGCCACAAAGGTTTAAAGCAGATGAAGAACTATTAAAAAAAATAGTCAATATTGTTGACAGCAAGCTTTTAAACATTAATATCCATATTGGCCTAACACTAACAGGAGATCAATTTGTTGACAATGAAAAAAATCTTGAGACAATTCAAAAAAATTTCAAAGATGCTTTAGCTGTAGATATGGAAGGAGCTGCAATAGCTCAAGTGGCACATATCTTTAAAATACCATTCATAATAATTCGTTCAATTTCCGATTTACCAAACAATAAAGACAACCATATAGACTTTAATACATTTTTAAAACAATCATCAATAAATTCTAGCAAAATGACAAAGGAACTTATTAGGCTAATATGAATAAAATAATAGCAGCTAACCAAATTTTAACTTCTGAGGCTGTATCTGAAGGACATCCAGACAAAATTGCAGATCAAATCTCTGATGCCATCCTTGATGAAATGCTAAAATTAGATAAAAATGCAAAAGTAGCTTGCGAAGTCATAATTGCACAAAATTTAGTAGTAATAGCAGGAGAAATAAATAGTCCTGAAAAAAAACACATAGATATAAAAGAAATTGCTAAAAATATCATTAAAGATATAGGTTATACAAATATTGATTATGGGCTTGATTATAAAACAATAACGGTAATAGACGCCATTGGCAATCAATCGCATGACATTGTAAACGCAATTGAAAAAAAAGGATCTAATACCCTTGGAGCAGGTGATCAGGGAATAATATTTGGATATGCTTGCGATGAAACAAAAAATTTTTTACCCGCTCCTTATGAACTCGCCAATTCAATTCTAAAAAAAGCCAGCAATCTTAGAAAATCAGGAGCAATAGAATGGTTGAGACCCGACTCAAAATCTCAAGTCACTATGGAATACGATAAAAACAGAAATCCTGTAAAAATAAAAAATATTATAGTCTCTCACCAACACCATCCAAATATCTCCCAAAAACTAATACGACAAACAATAATTGAAGAAATTATTAAGCCCACCATTCAAGACAAGTCGATGATTGATGAAAATACTAATTATTGTATTAATCCTTCTGGAAATTTTGTAATTGGAGGACCTACCGGAGACACGGGCCTTACAGGAAGAAAAATTATTGCCGATAGCTATGGGGGATTTGCAAGACATGGAGGAGGAGCATATAGTGGGAAAGATGCCACAAAAGTAGACAGATCGGCTGCTTACATGGCAAGATATATCGCAAAAAATATGGTAGCAGCTGGAATTTCTAAAGAATTTGAAATACAACTTGCATATGCAATTGGAATTGAGAACCCAATATCCATTCAAATAACTGCAGGAATAAATGATCCCAAATATGAAAACAAAATATTAAATTTCATTGTCAATAACTTCGATTTAACTCCTAACGGTATAATTGAAAAATTAAAACTAAAACAACCCATATATCTTAAAACTTCTACTTATGGCCATTTTGGAAAAAATGAATTTGAATGGGAAAAATTAGATTTTGTAAAAAAAATACACGCGGTGCTAAAAAAATGAAAAAAATAACAAGCTTTACAATAGATCATACAAAATTAAACCCCGGCATATATGTTTCAAGAAAAGATACCTTTGAAAACGTAATATTTACTACAATGGACATTAGAATCAAAGCTCCCAACATCGAACCAATAATTGAAAATGCAGCAATACACACAATAGAACATATAGGCGCTACTTTACTTAGAAATAATGAAGTTTGGGCCGAAAAAATAGTATATTTTGGTCCCATGGGATGCAGAACTGGTTTTTACTTAATAATTTTTGGAAACTATGAAAGTAAAGATATTGTTGACTTAATATCATGGCTTTTTTCCGAAATTGTAAATTTTTCAGAACCCATTCCAGGCGCAAGCCATAAAGAATGCGGAAATTACAAAGAACATAACCTTGATATGGCTAAATACGAAGCTTCTAAATACTTACAAATATTAAACAATATCAAAGAAGAAAATTTGATATATCCCTAACTAATAAAATTTACAAAATAGAAAGTATCTCGCTATCATTTTTTGTTGCTACGTCAAACTGAAAAATAAAACCTAGGGTTATTTTATGCATTTGATTTAAAAGTAAAAGTTTGTTATAAAAAATTGGAGAAATTGTATATTCCAAAAAAATAAAATCTATATTAATTCTAGCTCCAATGTCTACTCCCAAAACAACATTATTTAGCAATGCCCAATCATTTGAACCTCTAAAACGAATTTTGGCATCAATATATGAAAATTTTAAACCTGTAAAAAAGATTAAACTAAACATTGGGGTATAAGGCAAAAAGAAATAATTACCATACATTCTCATTGATATTGAGACATCTTTTACTATGAAATAACTTAGAGAATGCTTCAAATATGATCGATCATCCAACATAAACATAATATCTTTGGTGTAAGGGGTATAGCTTGGCAAAAATTTAATATCTAAATTAAATTCTCCACCAAATGCGAAATTTTGAGAAACATTAACACCAAGTCCACTGAAAAACTGATACCTAAGTCTTTCATAGAAGAATAAATCTTGGGTAAAATTATCAACACCAACCCCAACTCCATTGTATACATTAAGATAACCAGGAATGCCTGAATAAATTTTTAATGCATTAAGCATAAAAACAAAAAAGAAAAAAAAGTTTCTTCTCATAAAGAATCCTTTTTGGCAAAATAAATTTAAAGATTCATACTTATTTTCATAGATAATTCTTTAAATTTTTCAACTTCAAGATTAAGTTTATTGCCTCTCTTAAAACCAAAACCATCATTTTTAAATCTTGGAATTACATGGAAATGAGTATGAAAAACCTCTTGCCCTGCATCAGCTCCCAAAGAAGAATAAATATTTATTCCACTACAAATGCTTGAATTTATTTTTTTTAAAGCATTAGAAATTTTTTTACACACTCTTAAAATTCTCTCGTTAAATTTATCATCCATATTCAATAAATCCTCACTATGTTCTTTAGGAATAACAAGAGTATGTCCAAAAGTTAACGGATTAATATCCAAAAATGCTAAAACTAAATCGTCCTCATAAACTTTATAACTAGAAAGCTCTTTGTTTACTATTTTACAAAAAATGCAATTATACATTAAAATATCCTATTATAAAAAAATAACAATTAACACATTTAAATGAAATTTAAATAGCATAACTAACCAAAACCCATTTTGCTATATTGAAATAAGCTATCAAAGTAATAGCATCTGCAATAGTAGTGATTAAAGGACCTGCCATAAGTGCTGGATCCAACTTGAAAATTTTAGCAACAATGGGCAAAAGACCTCCCAATATCTTTGCTACTGTCAAGCTTACCATTAAGCAAGATGAAACTACAAACGCTATTTTCAGCTTATCAGCATGCTGTGGAGCTACAAAAAATACAATTCTTAAAAAATTAACACCAGCAAGAATTACCCCCACTAAAATACTAACACATATTTCCTTTAAAAAAACCTTAAAAAAATCTTTTACCTTGATAGTACCAAGAGCAAGCTCACGAATTATTAACGCAGATGCCTGAGAACCAGCATTACCCGAAGTATCCATTAAAAGAGGAATAAAACTAGCCAAAACCACTAAAGACAACATTAAATTTTGATAATTTGAAATGATTGTAGCTGTAAAAGTAGAAGATACCATAAGAACTAAAAGCCAAATTATCCTATTTTTTGTCATAACCAAAATAGAAGTATCAAGATAAGAGGTATCTAAAGGTTTAACAGCGGCAATCATTTGAAAATCTTCAGTATTTACAGATTGAATAACTTCCAAAATATCATCAATAATAATAACACCTATCATTCTTCCTTCATTATCAACAACAGGAACACTGGTAATGTCATATTTTTGGAAAAGAAGTGCAACATCTTCTTTCTCATCATTGACCCCCACAATATAAAAACCACTATTTCTCATTATTGATGACAGAATGACATCATCTTTGGCTAATATTAAATCCTCAATTTTTATCACTCCTTTTAAATGCTTTTCATCATCTGTAATATAATAAGTGTAAATATCTTCTTTGGTTTTAGCTACCCGTCTAATATAATCAAGAGCCTGACCAACAGTGAAATCTTCTTTAAGTTCAACATACTCAATTGTTACAATTGATCCCGCAGAATCATCACTGTAAGACAAAAACTTATTAATGATTTCTCTATTCTCTTCTGTAGAGCTTGCTAAAAATCTCTGAACAACATTTGCAGGAACCTCTTCTAAAAGATCAATAACATCATCAAGATTTAACTCATCAATCATTTCACTTATTTCTTTATTTGTAAAAGAATTTGCTAATTTGTTTTTTGTAGATTGATCAAAATTAGAAAAAGTTTCAACTGCTATTTTTTTGGGCAAGAACCTGTAGAGTAAAATCAATTCAGATCCATTAAGTCTTTTAAGAGCCTCAGCAATGTCAAAGGAATCGTGCTTTAAAAATTCTTCTTTAATTTTAGAATAACTCTTCTCTTTAAGAAAAATTCTCAATTCATCAATATCTATCATTAAAAGGCCTCCAAAAATTTAAATTTTACAAGACATTTAATGAATCCAATTCATCAAAGCTTATCCAACAACATAGAACATCTTCCTGAAGGAATAGGAAGGGTTTTCTCTTTTTTATTTAATATATTTATTGTAAAATAATAAAGTTTTTCAGATTCCATTTTTATTTCCCAACCCCTTTTCCCTTTATTACAAATTATTGTAGTTTGATTCTTTTTAAGAGATAAACTTTCTATCCCCATAATCTCAAGAGTGGGTATGTTCCAATATACAGTTTTATCGGGCAAACTAATTGTAAGCCCAATAATATTTTCTATCATCAAGCTAATGCTAAAAAGCGCAAGATAGCAAATAAGATTTTTTTCAGTATAAGTTTTTTTATTAGAATCAAAATATGCAGGCCCTTCTTGCATAGGCTTATAAGCTTCCCAAATGTGCCCTTTAATTTTATTAAACGGCATTAGAGTATCTAATATATAATATAAATGCCTTATGGTAAATTCTCTTGCAATATTTGCACGACCACAATATTCAAGACCTTTGATCACAAAAAAATTCATATAAGTATAAACTGAACCATAATATCCATTTCCATCTTCACTAAAACCCGGCTCACTAACAGAAAGCGTTGGAAAGGGATTTGGAGTCCCAAAATGCTTAGTACTTTTTAAATAAAAAATCATTCTTTCTATTCTGTCCTCACTAGGAATCTCGGAAAGCATTGGGAAAAACCCTACTATTGTCTTAATTTCAATAATATTCTCATTAACATCAAGATCATAATAAAATCCATCTTTTTCACTCCACATTAAAGAATTAATCTTGACCTTAAGAGAAAAAAATCGTTTTTTGTATTCAAGTGATAAATTTTTATCATTTAAAATGTCTGCTAATTTAGAAATACAATATGCACTATGAAGTTGCAATGAATTAAAATCTACAGGATAGTGTGCATTTACTCTTGGAGAGTTTTTATAAAAAATTTTATTTACATCAACTGAATAAAGACCATTTTCTTTTAAAAATTTTTTTTCTATCCACTTATAATACTTATCAAGAATTGGCAAAACTTCAGAAATTCTCTTTTTATTTCCTGTTTTATGATACAAATTATATTCAGCCCATGCAAAAATAGGAAATCCAATATTCTCTTCATTCTCATCAAGATCAATAATAGCATTGTTATTATCATATCTAGCTCTAATTGCACCAGATTCTTCCTGCAGTTGATAAAATTTATCAATCGAAGATGTAGATGAATATTCCCCATTACTATAGACAAGAAAAAAGCTTGACATACAAGCTTGCATCTGATCTATATAATTACAATTCTCCGAATAATAATTTTTATCTTTTTTGCTCTTATCAGAAATTTTTTGTAAAACAACCTTGGCTTGAATCCAAGATAAACTTTTGTTATAAATATCAATAAAATCTTGATCATAATAGTAAATCTTGGGAAACATTTTTTTATTCAATGCTAAATCCTCTAAAACAATAGAAATTTGCTTATATTTATTATAACACAATAAATATAGCATAATTAAAAAATTAAAAACTAGAAAATTAAAATCTTTTTTTTAAAAAAGTCTATAACTTTAATATTTGTTTTATAAAAATTTCGTATCCTTCCTGATTATAAGGAACAACAATCTCTTTATTGATTATTTTACTTTCAAGAACTTTTATGTATTCAAATTCATTCGCATTAGACAACCCAACAACACCATCTCTTAATCCCATTTTAACAATTTTTCCACCTTCCCAAGCATTATTATTTTTAAGATATTCGCTAGTAATCAAATATAATGCGTCACCAACATTTTTTATAACAGAAGTAATAAAATTTTTAGGAGCAAGATAAGACTGATCTTGATCGGATCCAATAACATAGTAACCATCACCAAGTTCTTTTGCTGCCTCAATAACACCAATCCCTGCCAAACCAGCTGCAAAATGAATTATATCTATTCCTTTAGAATACATTTTATTAGCCATGATTTTACCAATATCAACATCGGAAAAAGAATTGGAGTATTCACTTACAATCTCTATGCCTTTATTAGCATACTTTGCACCAGCCTCATAGCCATAACGGAATGCATCCACTATATCGCCCTTCAATCCTCCTATAAAACCTATTTTACCAGAAACACTTTTTTTAGCTGCAATATAGCCAGCTAAAAAAGCACCTTGCTCTATTCTAAAAACAACACCAATCAAATTTTTAGGAATCTGGACATCATCACTATAAAGAGGATCTATTATTCCGTAGCTAATTTTTGGATTCTCTAATGAAACCGACAAAGCAACGTCCGTAAGCATATACCCTACAAGCCAAATCAAATCTGAACCATTCATTTTTAAATTATCAAGATCTGAAACATAACTAGAATAAACGCCAGAAGCAGCATTAGAAAAAACTTTTTCAATACTTTCTGGAAAATCTTTTTTCAAAAGCAACAAGGCCTTATTAGCGCTAGAATTAAAAGATTTGTCATCAAGAATACCATCTACCAACATAGATATCTTAACTTTATTTGAACCAGATTTTATTCCATTTTCACCCAAGCAAGAAATCAACAAAATGCCGAATATAAAAATTGCAATCCTCATATAGAACTCTTCTCCATTTCCCACCATTTACACAAAACCAATGTGTTTTTTATACTTAAAAAATAAAATATATTGATTGTTTATTCAAATAAATTCTTTAAGAAATTTTTCATAACTTTCTTTATTATATGGAACAATAACTTCTTTATTGATTATTTTACTAGAAATACTATCGATTTCTTTTTCAAGTTCAAAGGGAATCATCTTGGGATTTCTTACAAACCCTACAACTCCTTCTTTAAGGCCATAATTTATTAATTTTCCACCTTCGAAAGTATTAGTTTTTAAATAGTTAGATGTAAAAATATTTAAAGCTCTACCAACATCTTTAGTTGAAGATGTAATAACATTATCAGGAGCAAGATATGATTGATCTTCATCAACTCCAATAATGTAATGCCCAGAACCAAGTTCTTTTGCAACTTCAATAGCACCAATCCCTCCAAGACCTGCAGCATGATGAATAATGTCTATCCCATCAGAATACATTTTAATTGCAATGCTTCTACTAGCCTCAAGGTCGGCAAAACTACCAATATAATGAGTAAATATTTTTATATCTTTATTGGCATACTTAGCACCGGCTTCATACCCATACCTGAAAGCATCTACTATCTCGCTCTTTATTCCCCCTAAAAACCCAATTTTACCTGTTTTAGAAACTTTTGAAGCAATATAACCTGTCAAAAACGCGCCTTCTTGAGCTCTAAAAGTCATACCTACTAAATTCGCAGGAATAGGCTCATTAGAATAAACAGGGTCAATAATTGCATATTTCACTTCTGAATTTTGCAAAGAAACAACCTTGGCTACATCGCTAAATCTATACCCAATAAGCCAAATTAAATTTGAGCCTGTATCTTTAAGCCCCTCAAGATCAGATAAATAAGAATTTGATGAAGATTCTTTTAAAACAAACTCAACTTTAAATTCTTCTTTAACCTTTTTTATACCATTTAAAGCGCTCTCATTAAAAGATTTATCATCAAAAGTTCCATCAATTATTACAGAAACCTTAGGAATTCCACCCTCAAGACTACCCTTACCACTACAAGATAAAAAAATAATACTTTCAAACAAAATTAATAACAACAATTTACTCATAAAATATTTTCCTTTTCAAATAAAGTTATACCTAAGTAGTTTATAACTTTGATTTAAATAAATCAAATGCATACTCACTATCAGGAACAATAATTTCTCCACTTATTATTTTATTTTCTAGATCAACAATTTCATCGACTAGTCTATTATTTAAAACATCAGGATCCTTAACAATTTCTATTACTCCTTCTTTTAATCCTCGATCAATAACAACTCCACCCTTAAAAACTCCGTTTTTTATATAATCTGATGAAACAGAATAAATAACCTTACTAATATCCTTAAGTATTGAAGTAATAACATTTTGAGGCGCAATATACGATTGATCTTGATTTAAACCAACAACATAATATTTAGGTCCAAGTTCCTTAGCAGCGTCAAAAACTCCAAGCCCAGTTATACCGGCTATTGGGAAAATAACACCTACTTTATCCTCTTTGTACATGAACCGAGCCATTTCTTTGCCTTTCTCTTTATCAAAAAGAGAGGGTGCTTTTTTAGAAACTAATCTTAATTTGGGATTAGCATAAAAAATTCCAGCCTTAAAACCAAACTTAAAATCATTTAAATATTCGCTTACAGGGCCTGTTAAAAATCCAATCTTTCCCCTTTTACTCATCTTAGCAGCAATATATCCAGCTAAAAATGCAGCCTCTTCATTTCTAAACTTAATGGCCAAAGAATTCTTAGGAACCTTAATATCACCATAATCAAAAGCATCTATAATCCCATAATAAATATCTGGACGTTCATACGAAAGCTTAACCGACAAACCGGAAAATTTGTATCCAATCAACCAAAAAAGATTTAAAGGATTTTTTTGAATTTCATAAGCATCTTCTGTCATTGCTTCATCAACAGTAAGAAGTCTTTTACCCTCAATAGGGTAAGGCCTTAAAGATTTAGTTATAAGTTTTACTCCAAAATCATCTCTAAGTTTTACAACACCATCATGAACACTTTGATTATAGCCTTTATCATGAAAGCTACCATTAGCCAAAACACCTATAACAACTTTATCAGATTTAATAGACTTTTTATTAGATTTAAAACAAGCCAATACTAATAAAGGTAAAACAATAAAAATAAATCTTTTAAACAAAATTAATCCTCTCCTTACAAAATTTACTTAAAAAATTTAAATTTTTTAAAATCAAAATATTAACTTTACTTTACTAACAAGTAGTATTCTTTATTTATAAAATATAAAATACTAATAAACCTTAAAAAAACAAATAATACTTTTAGTATTAATAAAAACACGGTGGTAGGAAAAATTATTTTTTCCTACATCACCATGGTATCCAAATTTAAACCCTTTTACAAGATTAATCTAAATTAAATTACAAAAATTAAAAACATTTTTAACAAGTGTCCCCCATACAAATCAAGTTAATTTTCTATTTGCAAAACAAAGTTATCATAAGATACCTTGTCATAAGGCGCTCTTATTATACCATTAATTATGCTTTGCCCAATTTTCAATGATTTTTCATAAATCTCAAAATACTCTGATTTTAAATTTTCATTTAAAACCAAACCAAGCCCATCTTCTTTAAGCCCAAACAAAATGGTCTTGCCCCCATCCCAAACTCCAGTTTCTAAATACTTTTTTGTTAAACTATACATCAATGAATCAACTTTCTTTACAGCAGAAATAAGAACATTCTTAGGAGCAAGATATGCTTGATCCTGATCGACTCCAATAATATAATGATCAGGCCCTAATTCTTTTGCAGCCTCAATTACTCCTATACCAGAAAGCCCTGCGGCTGCAAATATAATATCAACCCCATCTCGATACATATTAGATGCTGTTGAACGACCAAGTCCAAAGTCTCCAAATGTGCCAACATATTGAGAGACCACTTTAATATTGGAATTTGCATACTTAGCACCAGCTTCGTATCCATACATAAAAGATTCCAAAACTTTTCCTTTCACTCCTCCAATAAATCCAATCTTACCTGTTTTAGAAGCCTTTGACGCAAAATATCCTGCTAAAAAAGCCACCTCTTCGGATCTAAAACTAATATTAAGAAGATTTTTGGGTATTTGAATTTCATTATAAACCCCTTCTATGATTGCATAACTAATGGAAACGTTCTCATGAGCTCTTTGCAAAAGAGTATCTGACAATTTAAATCCAATTCCCCAAATCAAATTTGAATTACCATCTTCTAAATTTGAAATATCTCCCAAATAAGAATTACCTGTAGATGCTTTTTCAATTATATTTATATTAAAATCTGCCTTTAATTTTCTTATCGCCTTAGAAGAACTTTCATTAAATCCTTTATCATCAAAAGCACCATCAACTATAAGCGAAACTGTTTTTGATTCTGAATTACCATCATCAGAGCCAGAACAAGAAATAATAAATAATAAATATAATAAATAATAAATTCTTTTTAACACAAAAATACCCTCCTTACTTTAATAAAATAAATACAAAAAATAGCCCTAATAATACACAATATATAAGCAAAAAAAAGACACCTTTTTTTAAGGTGTCTTTTTACCATCTATAATGAGTAAAAGCTTTATTTGCTTCAGCCATTCTATGAGTATCTTCTTTCTTCTTAAAGGCAGCTCCAGTAGAATTATATGCATTTAAAAGTTCGTTTGACAACTTCTCCTTCATAGACTTACCACTAGATTTTCTAGCAGCAAAAATAATCCACTTCATAGCCAAAGCCTCTCTTCTCTCTTCTCTAACTTCAACAGGAACTTGATATGTAGCACCACCCACTCGTCTACTTCTTACTTCTACCAACGGTTTAATATTATCTAAAGCTTTATAAAAAACAGCCATTTTATCACTATCTTCAAGCTTATCAGCAAGCAAATCAATCGAACTATAAAGTATATTCTCGCTTATTGATTTTTTTCCATCATACATCATCCTGTTTGCAAACTTTGCAACAATTCTAGAATTATACCTGGTATCAATAAAAATTTTCTTTTTGATTTTTTTATTTTTTCTTGACATATTTAATATTAACCCACCTTCCAGTTAAGCTTTAGGTTTTTTTGTTCCATACTTAGATCTACCCTTTTTCCTATTATTAACACCAAGAGTATCCTTGGCTCCTCGAACAATATGGTACCTTACTCCAGGTAAATCTTTAACTCGACCACCTCTAATTAAAACCACGGAATGTTCTTGTAAATTATGACCAATTCCTGGAATATATGCTGTTACTTCAAACCCATTTGAAAGTCTAACACGTGCTACTTTTCTTAAAGCTGAATTAGGCTTTTTGGGTGTTACGGTCATTACACGCGTACAAATTCCTCTTCTTTGAGGGCAATTTTGAAGCGCAGGAGATGCGGTCTTCTCCGTTTGACTTTTTCTAGGCTTTCTAATTAATTGATTAATTGTAGGCATTTATCAACGCTCTCCTTTTCTCGATATTATTAATAAAATGGTAGCAAATATATCACTTATTTTCAAGTTAAACTTTAGAATCGATATTTTCACTAACTTTAATCTTTTTATAAAGTCCCATACCAGTTCCAGTAGGAATTAAATGCCCAATTACAACATTTTCTTTCAATCCTCTAAGATCATCTATTTTACCAGCAATAGAAGCATCTGTTAATACTTTCGTTGTTTCCTGGAAAGAAGCTGCAGAAATAAAAGAATCTATATTAAGAGACGTCTTAGTTACTCCTATAAGAATAGGACTTGCTATTGCTGGCTCACCACCCTGTTCGATTACTTTTCTATTTTGCTCATAAAAAGTGTGCTTATCTACCTTTTGTCCATAAACAAAATTAGTATCACCAACCGCTACAATCTTAACTTTTTTCATCATTTGTTTAATTATCACACCAATATGTTTGTCATTAATACTAACACCCTGTTTTCGATAAACATCTTGAATTTCTGCTAACAAGAACTCTTGCAAACTAATTCCACCTAAAATTTCAAGTACATCATGAGGATTGATTCTACCATCACAAAGCATATCTCCTGCTTTAACAACATCCCCATCTCTAACTAAAAGATGCTTGCCGGCCGGAATATAATGCTTATGTTCAACCCCATACTCATCTAAAATATTAATAAGTCTTTTACCTTTTTGAATTGATTTAAATTGTACAATTCCACTTACTTTAGCCATTTCGGTTAAATTCTTAGGGATTCTTGTTTCAAAAAGATCATTAACACGGGGTAATCCCCCTGTAATATCCTGAGTTTTTTCAGAGCCTTTAGAAAGTTTAGCTATAACATCTCCTATATTAACATTCTGACCATCTTCAACTTGAAGATAAGCATCACCTGGTAATACATAAGATGCAACCTCCATACCACTACTATCAACAATAAAAATTCTAGGATCAAGAGATTCAAAAACATTATCTGTAATTCTTTTCTCAACATTTCCTGTTTCAGTATTTATCTCTTCCTTAAGAGTTGTTCCTAAGATAATATCCTTAAATTTAATTTTACCTTTAACCTCTGCAATAATGGGCTCTGCAAATGGGTCAAATGTACCAATAACTTTGCCCGATTCAACATAATCACCAACCTCTATTTCAAGCTTTGTGCCAGCTTTCAAGGCAACCTCTTGCTCTTCTGATACTATGAAAAATTTATCGTCTCTTAATTTAACATAACCAATATAAGAAGAGAGAATCTCTACACCCTTTTTATTAATAAATAAAGGGATTCCTTTGATTACTCTTTGGGAATCTAAAACTTTAATCTCTTTTATGTTCTTAATTGTTTCCTCATAAAAAACATTGATTATTTTTAAAGTTCCTTTTCTTGTGAAAAGAATTCCATTGTTAACCTGAACATTAAAACCTTCTATGCCATTAAGTATAAAAGCATTCTTTAAAGATATTTTATCATCTTCACTGCCAGCCTGGGCAACTCCACCAATATGAAAAGTTCTCATGGTCAATTGAGTACCTGGTTGACCTATGGACTGAGCAGCAATTATTCCTACAGCTTCACCAATGTTAACAGGTTTGTTCTTTGAAAAATCTCTACCATAACATTTTTGACAAACGCCATGTTCAGCTTCACATGTTAAAACAGATCTAATAACAAGTTTTTCAATACCGATTTTCTCTAATAACTCTATTTTAGCTTCTGATATTTCTTCATTTGCATCCAAAACAATCTCACCGGTAATTGGATTTTTTATTCTTTCAATAGAATAACTCCCAACAGCTTTTTCTTTCAAAGATTCTAATATTTCTTCACCATTTTTTACAGTTTCAACTTTTATTCCGTTTATGGTCCCACAATCTTCTATTCTAACAACAACATCTTGAGCAATGTCTACCAATCTTCGAGTTAAATACCCAGCATCAGCTGTCTTAAGAGCAGTATCTGCTAGACCCTTTCTCGCTCCATTTGTAGATATAAAAAACTCTATCACAGAAAGACCTTCTTTAAAGTTAGAAATAATTGGAAGCTCAATAATATCCCCAGAAGTTTTTGCCATCAATCCTCTCATACCAGCAAGTTGCCTTATTTGATTTCTACTACCTCTAGCACCAGAATCTGCCATCATATATATGACATTAAATCCATCTCTGTCTTTCTTCAAAATTTCCATCATCTTATTAGTAAGTTCTTCATTTGTCTTTAACCAAACAGAAACCACATTATTATAACGCTCTTCACCAGTAATAACACCTTTGGCATAATCATTTTGAATTTTAGCAATCTCTTTATTTGCCCTGTCTACATAAGTTCTCTTTTCATCGGGCACAATAATATCACTCATACTAATTGTGCACCCAAACTTAGTGGCATACCTAAAGCCGAGCTCCTTGATAATATCAAGCATTTCAATTACAGTAGAAGAACCATGAACTACATAAACTTTTGATATTAAAGTTTGTAATTCCAAATCACTAAGAGTTTTATTTACAAATTCAATTCCATTGGGCAAAGCCTCATTAAATATAACCCTACCAGCTGTAGTTTTTTTGTATTCACCATCAATTTTTACATAAATAGAAGCATTGTAATCTAGGCTCCTATTATTTATAGCAAGAATAACATTGTTAAAGTTTAAAAACTTTTTACCTTCTCCAGCAACATTCTTTTTTTCCATTGTTAAATAATATAAACCCAAAACAATATCTTGAGATGGGAAAACAATAGGGTGCCCATTAGCGGGATTTAAAAGATTATTTGTTGAAAGCATTAAAGCCCAACTCTCAGCTTGTGCTGACGGAGTAAGAGGTACATGCACTGCCATTTGATCACCATCAAAATCAGCATTATATGCATGACAAACAAGAGGATGCAATTTTATTGCCTTACCCTCAACTAACACAGGCTCAAAAGCCTGAATTCCAAGTCTGTGAAGAGTAGGTGCCCTATTTAAAAGAATAGGGTGCTCTTTGATAACAAGATCTAAAATTTGCCATACCTCGTCAACTTCTTGTTCAATCAAATTTTTTGCTCTTTTAATATTAAAAACAGCCTCACTCTCAATTAACCTTCTTATAACAAAAGGCTTAAACAGCTCAAGAGCCATTTTTGCAGGTAATCCGCATTGATGTAACTTTAGCTCAGGTCCAACAACAATCACAGAACGACCAGAATAATCGACTCTTTTACCAAGCAGGTTTTGCCTAAATCTTCCTTGCTTACCTTTTAGCGCATCGGAAAGCGACTTAAGAGGCCTGCTAGATGAGCCCTTGACAACCTTCCTTTTATGAGAATTGTCAAATAAAGAGTCTACTGATTCTTGAAGCATTCTTTTTTCGTTTCTCACAATAATCTCTGGCGCATTAAGAAGAAGCAATTTCCTTAAACGATTATTCCTATTTATAACTCTTCTATAAAGATCGTTAAGATCAGATGTTGCAAAGCGTCCTCCATCAAGCTGAACCATCGGCCTAATTTCTGGAGGAATAACAGGAAGAACCTCCATAATCATCCATTCTGGCTTATTACCAGAAATTTTAAAATTTTCAATAATTTCAAGACGTCTTAAGAGTTTTTTATCAGTTTTATCATCTTTATCTATCATTTGAACTCTAAGCTTAGATGAAAGCTCATCAAGATCAAGATTTTCAAGAAGAGTTTTAATAGCTTCAGCTCCCATCGAAGCATTAAAAGACATACCATATCGCTCTCTAGCCTCTATGTATTCATCTTCATTTAAAAGCTGCATTTTTTTAAGATCAGTATCACCCGGTTCAATTACTACATATTTTTCATAATAAAGAATAGAATTTAAACTAGATGCTGTAATGTCAAGCAAAAGACCAATTCTAGAGGGTATATATTTGTAATACCAAATATGGGCAACCGGAGCTGCTAGCTCAATATGCCCCATTCTTTCACGCCTCACCTTAAAATGAGTAACTTCCACATTACAACGATCACAAATAATGCCTTTATATCTAACTGACTTGAATTTACCACAATAACATTCCCATTCCTTTGTAGTACCAAAAATCCTTTCACAAAAAAGTCCATCCTTTTCGGGTCTCAAAGTTCTATAATTAATAGTCTCAGACTTTTTAACTTCTCCGTAAGACCAATTTCTAATTTGGTCAGGAGATGCTATTTTAATTTTTATTTTTTCAAAATCTCTTATCTCTTTCATAAAAACTCCAAAAACCTAGCTTTTATTAATCAATTCTTCTTCTTTTTCTGTCAAAGGAACCTGATTCCCATTATCATCATAAATTGATAAATCAAGTCCAAGTCCTCTAAGCTCTTGCATTAGCACATTAAAAGACTCGGGAATCCCTGATACATTAGTAGGAATGCCTTTTACTATATTTTCATATATTTTGACTCTGCCTGACATATCATCAGATTTAACTGTTAAAAGTTCTTGAAGAGTGTGAGCCGCACCATAAGCTTCAAGAGCCCAAACCTCCATTTCCCCAAGTCTTTGCCCACCAAATTGAGCTTTTCCTCCAAGAGGTTGTTGAGAAACAAGAGAATATGGCCCTGTTGATCTTGCATGCATTTTATCATCAACAAGGTGGTGCAGTTTAAGCATATAAATCACCCCAACCATTACTTCATTTTCGAAAGGTTCTCCTGTGTAACCATCATATAAAATTTCTTTAGAAGTTGGATTAAATCCAGCTTTCTTTAATTTTTCTTGAATTTGTTCATTTGTAGCAGATTCAAAAACAGGAACATTATAAGATTCATTAAGATATTTACCAGCAAGACCTAATTGCGATTCCATTAACTGCCCAATATTCATTCTAGACGGCACTCCTAAAGGATTTAAACATATATCAAGAGGAGTTCCATCTGCAAGGTAAGGCATATCTTCAACAGGAAGGATTTTTGCAACAACACCCTTATTACCGTGTCGACCAGCCATTTTATCACCCTCTTTAAGCTTCCTTTTTTTAGCAACATAAACTTTAAGTATCTCTTCAACTCCAGGAGAAAGATTGCCAACATCCTCTTTAGTAATTCTTTGAACATCAATAACTGTACCTTCGGTACCATGAGGAACTTTTAATGAATTATTTTTAACATCTTTTGCTTTTTCTCCAAAAATAGAAGTTAAAAGTCTAAATTCGGGAGTAATGTCTCCTTCCGACTTTGGGGTAACTTTACCGACCAGAATATCGCCAGGTTTTACATAAGTTCCTATCCGTATAATTCCATTTTCATCTAATTTGTTTAGTATCTTTTCGCTAACATTCGGTATATCTCCTGTGACTTTCTCAGGACCAAGTTTAGTTTCTCTTACTTCTATGCTGAATTCTTTAATATGAATAGATGTATAAAGATCTTCCTTTACAATTCTGTCAGAAATTAATATAGCATCCTCATAATTAAATCCATTCCAAGGAATAACTCCTAGCAATAAATTATTACCAAGAGCAAGCTCCCCATATCTAGTAGCAGGACCGTCAGCTATTATCTCACCCCTTTCAACCTTTTGACCCTCTTTAACCAAAACAGATTGGTTAAAGCAAGTATCTTGATTTGTTCTTTCATACTTAACAATCTGATATTCATCTAAATCTTTAGCATTCTCTGATTCAAAAGGTTTAATAACTATTTTATTGCTTGTTGCAAGAATAACTTCCCCACTTCTTTTAGCCTTAATTACCACTCCCGAATCCTTTGCAACAACACTTTCCATACCCGTGCCAACAATCGGAGGTTTGGGAAAAAGCAGAGGTACTGCTTGTCTTTGCATATTAGAACCCATAAGCGCCCTATTTGCATCATTGTGCTCAAGAAAAGGAATTAACGCTGAAGATACTGAAATTAACTGCCTAGGAGAGACATCCATATAGTCTATATTTTTAGGATTTGTTGTGGTATAATCACCAGAAATTCTAACAGAAACCAGATCTTCAAGATATTTTCCATTAGAATCAAAAGCAGCATTAGCCTGGGCAATACACTTTTTTTCTTCGTCAATAGCAGATAAATATTCTAATTCGTCAGTTACCTCTCCATTAACAACCTTTCTATAAGGGGTTTCTAAAAAACCATAATCATTAACTCTAGAATAAGTGGCTAAAGAAACAATAAGTCCAATATTTGGCCCTTCGGGAGTTTCAATAGGACACATTCTTCCATAATGAGTATAATGGACGTCTCTTACTTCAAATCCTGCTCTATCTCTTGAAAGTCCCCCTGGTCCAAGAGCATTAAGACGCCTTTTATGAGTAAGTTCGGCCAAAGGATTGACCTGATCCATGAACTGCGAAAGCTGGCTGGTTGCAAAAAATTCCTTAACAGCAGATACAATAGGTTTAACGCTTATTAATTCCTGGGGCTTTAGATTAAAAACTTCCTTGTTAGACATTCTATCTTTAGCAATTTTTTCAACTCTTGACATCGCCCCTTTATATATATTGGTAAGAAGCTCTCCAACAGAACGTACTCTCCTATTTCCTAGATGGTCAATATCATCAAGAATATCATGCCCTTCATATATTCTCAAAAGATGAGATATGGTGTTAACAATATCATTCATAGTTAAAACCGATGTACTCAAATCGTCAAATCCAAATTTTTTAGAAAGTTTATATCGTCCCACACGCCCAAGATCATATCTTCTTTCAGAAAAGAATATAGTTTTAAAATCGTTTTCAGCATTATCAATAGATATTGGCTCACCAGGAAAAAGTGCACCATAAACAGCAAGCATAACCGATTCTTTTGGAAGCTCTTTAGAACCATCCTTTAAAGCAAAAAAAGCATCCTCTTTCTCAAGACAATTTAAAATAACATTTGAGCTCACAAAATACTTTCCAAAAACATCATTATAGCCATCAAAATCAACAAGCTCTATTTCATTTACTCCATTTTGTAAAAAATCTTCAACATCTTGTAGAGTAATCTTATCTCCTGCTCTATAATACATATTCTCTCTTATGTTAATACTCTTGGCTAAATATTTACCTGGAAGATCTCTTTTTGTGTCATCTTCAACTTTAATTTTTTTAATATTATAGAAAGTTTCTATTATTTTTTCTCTCGTATCAAACCCTAAAGCTCTTAAAAAAAAGGTTATGAGTATTCTTTTTTTTCTATCTATCTTTACATAAAGATAATCTTTTTTAGAATCAATTTCAAATTCTAACCAAGAACCACGATAAGGGATTATTCTAGCAGAATATAAATCCTTTTCTTTATAAAAAACAACCCCTGGAGACCTATGAATCTGAGAAACAACAACTCTCTCAGCCCCATTAATAATAAAAGTACCCCTTTCTGTCATTAAAGGAATAGTTCCCATGTATACATCTTTTTGTCTTATTTCCCCAGTAGCCAAAAATTGCAAATTTAGTCTTACTTTTAAAACAGCTTCATAACTTTGACCCTTTCTTTTACATTCTTTTTCTGTAAAATCAAGGGCATCGTTTTCTATATAGTATCTTTCATACTCAAGAGCAACATCACCATTTCCACTCTTGATGGGAAATATATTTCTAAAAACAGACTCGAGGCCTTCATTAAGTAAAGGTTTTTTATTTTTTAATTTATCAAGTTGTAAAAATTTTTCATAAGAATTTAATTGTATTTCTATCAGGTTAGGTAAGTCTAAAATCTCCTCAGCTCTTCCTTGTCCCAGATGAACTCTTTTTATCATTAAAAGACTCCTTTTTTAAGACATAACAAGCCGCATATCATAAAGACATGCGGAATAACAACTTTGATATATTTTTAATTTTTTATTTAACTTCAACTTTTGCGCCAACTGCCTCAAGTTTCTTTTTCAATTCCTCAGCATCTGACTTAGAAAGACCCTCTTTAATAGCTTTAGGAGCAGCTTCAACTAAAGCCTTAGCTTCTCCAAGACCAAGCCCTGTAATAGCTCTAACTTCTTTTATAACATTTATTTTGCTATTACCAAAAGACATAAGAATTACATCAAATTCGGTTTGTTCCTCAGAATCAGTTGAGCCTGTTGAAGCAGCTCCACCACCACCAACAGCAACAGCAGCAGTTACTCCAAACTTTTCCTCAATAGCCGTTACAAGGTCAACAACTTCCATAGTTTTTGCACCTTCAAGCCAGGTTAAAATATCTTCTTTATTTAGTGCCATATTAACTCCTTATATATTTTTATTCCACAGTGATAGCATGCACTCAAAAATTAAGACTAACACTGTCATGTTAATTTTTAACATCAGCCAAAGCTTTCAATGTTCTTGCAAGCCTAGAAACTGGCGCCTTTAACACGCTAGCAAATAAAGAAATAGATTCTTTTTTGGTAGGAAGTTTGCTATAAGCTTGTACTTTAGCCTCATCATAAAACTCTCCTAAAATAAAACCGCCCTTTACTTTTAAAGTACTGCTTTTTACAAAATCATAAAAAATTTTTGCTATTACATTAGCTTCTTCTAATGCAGTAACAACAACTGTAGGGCCAACCAAACAAGAATCCACAACATTAATATTCTTTTCTTTCAAAACCATCTTCATTATATTGTTTTTAACAACTTTTAAGGCTCCATGTTCGCATTCTATTTTATTGCGAAGATTTGTCAACTGAGACACACTCAAACCTCTGTAATCTAAGAAAAAAAGATTTTGCTTATTGTCTATAAACTTTTTCAATAAATCAAACATTTCCAACTTTTTAGAATTTATCTTTCTGCTCATACTGTTACCTCCAAACAAAATTAACTTTTATAGAAGGCCCCATAGTAGATGAAATATAAATACTATCTATAAAAGCTCCTTTTAAGTCACTCGGTCTTTTTTTAACAACTTCCTTGATAAATTCCTCATAATTTTCTTTTATCTTTTCATTGTCCATAGAAGATTTACCAAAAGAAAAGCTTATTACGCCATTTTTATTTGCTCTAAATTCTGTCCGACCCTTTTTAAGACTATTGATTGCATCTTTAAGATTATTTGTGACTGTTTGAGTCTTTGGATTGGGCATTAAACCTCTTTTCCCTAAAATAGGGCCAAGTCTTCCAACATCCTTCATCATTTCAGGAGTTGCAACAACAACATCAAATTCATCCCAGCCACTTTTAATCTTATTTATAAGATCATCATCTCCAACATAAGTTGCACCAAAAGCTCTAGCTTCATCTGCTCGATCACCTTTTGCAAAAACAAGTATTCTTTTTGGTTTCATAAACTGATTTGGCAAAACTATAGTGTCTCTAACAGTATGATTCTTTTTTAAATTAAGGTTAATAGATATATCTATAGTTTCATCGAATTTAACAAATTTAATTTCTTTCAATAGTGAAATTGCATCTTCAATGTTATAAAATTTACTTCTATCTACTTTGGAAAAAGCTTCAATATATTTTTTACCCTTTTTTGACATTATTTTTCCACCTCAACGCCCATTGAACGCGCACTCCCTGCAATAATTTTAAACGCTGCAGATTCTGATTTTGCGTTTAAATCAGGCATTTTAATTTTTGCTATCTCCATCAACTTTTCTTTTGATATAGTTCCAACTTTATCTGTATTGGATTTCTTAGACCCTGATTCTATTCCAATAGCTTTTTTAATTAAAATCGAAGCTGGGGGGGACTTTATAATAAAGGAAAAACTTTTGTCACTATAAACAGTAATGATAACAGGAACCACAATGCCGGGTTCCATCTTTGCGGTTCTCTCATTAAATTCCTTTACAAACTGAGGACCACTAACTCCGTGGGGTCCAAGCGCTTGACCTATTTTGGCTCCTGGAGTCGCTTGAGCAGCCGGAACCTGCAATTTAATCCAAGAAATTGCTTTTTTTTTTGCCATATAATCTCCTTATGGTAATAACGCCTTCAAAGCTCCCATTAGTATCAAATTTTAAATCTTCTCTATATGTTGAAAATCAACTTCAACAGGTGTTGACCTTCCAAAAATTTGAACTGCAACTTTTAATTTCTTTCTTTCATAATCAATAGAACTAATAAGCCCTTCAAAGGAATCAAAAGGCCCGCCCTTAATCCTAACTCTTTCTCCTTCTTCAAAGTCATAAAGCATAAAAATAGATTTATTTGCTTTAATCTCACCAGTAAGCATAAAAACACTTTTTACTTCTTCATCATTAATAGGAATAGGCTTTTGCCCCTTGTTAACACCAACAAAACTAATAACACCTTGAACTTTAATAATATTAGCAACAATATCTTTCCAACCTACTTCTGGAAGATCTAGCTCAATAAGAATATAGCCTGGCCAAATTTTTCTCTCTCTTATTCTTTTCTTACCATTTTTTATCTCTTCTACTTTTTCAATAGGAGCCTTAACATCTAATACTACACCACCAAAAACACCTTCACTTATTAAAAGTCTTATGTCTTGCTCTATCTTTTTTTCATATTGAGAATAAGTTTGAACTACATACCAAGCTCTAGACATAATTTATCCTTCTTATATTAAAATACATAAGTTACAACAAGAAACATAAGGTAATCAACTATCCCCAAGAAAATTGAAACAAATAATACCAACCAAAAAACTTGCTTTCCATTTTCAACAACTTCATTATACTTAGGCCAAGTTACCTTCTTAAGCTCCAAAATACTATCTTTGATAAACCTAAACACTTATAAAGCCTCACTTTAATTTTAACAACAGGTCAGGAGGGATTCGAACCCCCAGCATACAGTTTTGGAGACTGTCGTTCTACCGTTGGAACTACTGACCTATTATTATTTATTATTATTTTATTTTTCCTTCCTTATGAAGAGTGTGTTTCCGTAATTTTGGACAATATTTCATCAATTCTAACTTCTCTTGTTTATTACGTCTATTCTTAGTAGTGGTATAATTTCTAATTCCTGTTTCTTCACAAATCAAAGATATAAGCTCAACAGCTCCTTTACCCTTCTTTTTACCCATACAATAAAACTCCTAACTACCAATAAAAGCCCTCAATCGGACTTGAACCGACGACCCCCACCTTACCATGGTGGTGCTCTACCAACTGAGCTATAAGGGCACTAATTCCTTATAAAACTCTTTATTATCTTAATTGATTGTTAGGAAAAAAACAAGTACTAAGTTTAATTTTATTACTTTATTACAACAAGTTTTCCATCTTGTAAAAGTTTAATGTTATTGCTATTTGAAAACAACTTATTAATAGAATACTCATCAAGTATAATGTCTGTATTGTTTTTACCATAAATACTTTTGGCAACTAATTTTAAAGGACGATATCCAACTCTATTTTTATTATTATAAAGAACATCATTACTATATTCAAGCATTCCCCATTTTTTCAAAGCCTCTGAAGAAACCATTCTTTTATCAAAATATGGTCTAATGTTTTCATCATAAATTTTGATAAAAAAAGAGTCTTCTAATTTTTTAGAACCAAAAGCATCATTGTAGACTTCGCCTACATAAATCACAATTCCTGTATAATCAGTTTTATCAACATCAGAATTTACTAATGGATAAAAAGCTTTATAGGGTTTTTCATGCGAAAAAAATAAATTTATAAAATCAGGGAAAAGACTTAGCTCATACCTAACAGTTAGACTTCTTAAATCTTCTGAATATTTTATATAAGATCTTTTCAAAATACTATTGGGACCTGAAAACTTAAGTATTAAGCTGGGATTTAGGTCAAAATAATTCTTAAAAGTATTTTCAGAGTCCATAATTATCTTAAAAAGAGACTCTCTTATTAACGTATCTTTAAAATCATTAATGGTTGATATTAATTTAGACGCTGTATTTAAACCTACTGGTCTAAATTCATTTTCATTAATTTCCTTAACAATGTCAAAACAAATAACCTTTCTATCCCAATCAATTATTCTATGCACACTTGTCTCGGTAACTTCATCTTTTATTATAGAAACATTAGAATAAAGTAGAAATAAATAACTAAAAAGAAACTTAAGAAAATGCATTATCTCCTTCCTATTATTTTTTACCTAAATATACACCTATCCAAGTCCAACCATTATTAATTTCTGGATCTTTAGGATAAACAATTCTTTTAAAAACAAAATACCATTCCCGAATATGATCCCAGCCGCTTGATTCAAGATAAGATATATCATCACTAGAATCCGCCTCAAGATGCTTTGCAAATTGTATTCCGTTTTTCCTTCTTCCCCCAAGCCTAATCATCGTGGTTAAAAAGCTGTTAGTATTAATGGAATTACTTTTACCACCTTTTTGATCCCAGCTTTGAATAAAAAAGTTATTCTTATCTCTTATGTTAAGTAATTTAGAAGTATTCCCAGAAAGAACAAAATTTTTAACATCTTGGATTAAATCCCCCAAATTTCTATAAACAACAAATTCTGGATTATTAAAGTAATTAATTTTTGTAACGACATTAAAATAGTCTCTAGAATCTATTTTTAAATGTGACCTTGGAATTGAAAGAAATTTTTTATAGTAAAAATAAGATTCATCATAATCTTGAATATCTTCTAAACTTAATGCAAGATTATAAAAATAATTACCCTTTTCCTCATTACTTAAATCATCAATCCCTATATTTAATATAAATTTGTAATAATTGATCTTATCGATTGGATCAATATTTAAATTAACAATCTTCTTAGCCACTCTTGTTTTCACCGAACAGTTCTCATAAACATAATCATCAAAACTGTCAACAACATGCCTGTAAATACTAAAAGCTACAAAATCTTCTCCCATAGAATCATAAATATTACCCATTAAATAAAGATACAAAGAATAATATTCTCTAGATTCATCATCAATAATTCCACTATTTACAATTTCTAAAGCATTTTCATAATTTTTATTTGCAATATATATATTAACAACCCTATCAATAATAAGGAATTTATCTAATCCATTCTTATTAGAAGATTTTAAAAGATGAGTAAGATTTTGAATCTCGCTTTGTTTTTGTTTGCAAGAAGTAAATAAAAACAAAATCAAAACGAATTGAACAATTTTAGCCAACAGGTTCATAAGAATATTTTACAATATAAACATAAACTATACACAATAAAATACATACTCCAATTTATAAAAATTATCAAAATTTTTATAAATACTAACTTAAACTTAATATGACCAGATTTTATATTAATACCAACACAAAAACATCAAAACTAAAACCTATATTTATAATTTAGTATAAAAATACCTAATATTTAAAAAATAGGCAAAAATCATTTCACAATTGCCAATTTTAACCATAAAAACATTGAAAAACAATCTTATAATAACCTATAATAGGTGTTAATCTAATACATGTTAAAAAAGCAATCATCTAAAATTAGATACTTTACTAAAGGAATACAAAACTCGCAAAACATGGGAAAAAAAATCATTATACTTTTACTGTTATTACAAATAATAATAAATTTAAATTCAACAAGTATCGATACAAGTACTTCAATAGTAAAAGAATTGCAAAAAAATTTATATGTTTTCAATAGTAAAGAATATCAAAGCAATAAAGACACTTTAAATAAAATTATAAATTCAATAAATATACACGACAAAAAAACCTTACAAAATTTAGAAAATATTAAAAATGATCTTTTTATAATATCTGTTTTTTTCAACAATAAAAAAGGGGTTTTAATTGCACTTAATCTTGGAGCAGAAATAAACTTTAAACATAAAATATCTCCAATTTCCATTTCAATAATAAACAATGAATTTGAAATAATAAAAATATTGGTAGATTATGGAATAAGCCTTAATCAAATAGATGATACTGAACATTCTCCAATATTTTGGGCAATATATACTAATAACGAAAAAGCATTTGAATTTTTAAAAGAAAGCGGTGCTGATTTAAGTTTAACCCTTAAAAATAGAAAAACACCAATGCAAGCCGCAATAGAAACAGAAAATATAAAATTAATTAAATCTCTGAAAAAGAAAAAAATTTACATTGACGACAATTACAAAAAAGAACTTAAGGCGCTGAAAAACAGAGAAATAGTCAAAATTTTAGCAAAATAGAAAATAAATTTAATATCCATCAGATATTTGAATATTTTTATCTTTATCAATAAGATCTTTGTATATAAAAGATTTTTTAGCAAGTGCCTCTTTTAAATTTTTAGAAAAGGGCAAATTTCTCCACATTATGCCACGTACCATTTTTTCAAGCTTTTGAATTCCTTTACTTTCCTTTTCTATCCAAAGAAAATAATCTTCAAGAAAAAAATTTTTAACATTTCCTTTTTTAATAAATTTAACATAATAATCGTAATATTGACCTGTAATTCCTGTTTCCATCCACCTAAAAGAAGCTTGTTCTTTTGCAAGCTCCCAAACAAAATCAGCAATACCTAAAATAACCGCTTTTCTTAAGTTTTTAGCATACATAGGTATCAATATTTTACCCCTACCATTTGCTCTATTCTTAACATCAATTGATTCCCAACAAATCCCTTTATCACCATAAGAAGGTATTAATATAAAATAAGGAACCACTCTAAGCAAATCTCCTCTATACGCTTTTTGAAAAAGTTTGGGCTGAATATCTTCAATTTCCCAAACAAGCTGCATAATTCTTTCTCTACTTCCAAAAAATTGGGGGTTAGCAACTACATTATTTCTCAAAAGAATCGGAAAATGATTGCCTCTTGGCCCTATTGCAAGTTTATTGGCACTTCTGATAACCTCAACTTCATCATGTGCAATAGTTGATTCAACAGACATTCCAATATTATTCATTTTATTTTGAATTTCAAAAAGCTCTCTGTTAGCATCTTCAATTTTATTGATAAAAACATTGATATCTCTATTTGATTTAATAAGATCATCAACATAATCACCAGCAAAATTCAAAGGCTTTAAAATCGAATTGGCATAAGGACTTCGCACTCCGTATTCAGACATATAGGGTATATCATTTTGACTATTACTTGAAAATAAAAATCCAAACATACTTTTTAACTTATAAAGAGCTTCTTCCCTAATCTTATCAGTTCTTTTAAGACTGCTCTTTGCAAAATCAATATTTGCCAGAAGTTTTTCTCTTTTATTAAGTAAAATTTTTTCCATATCTTCTTCTTTAAAATTATCCATTGGCAAATCTGTTGCCAATCTACTAAGCTTAAAACTATTAACCCCATAAAGCCACTCATCAAAATAAATAAAAGACTCATTGTAATGATTGTCCCAAATAGTTTTTGAAATCAATAGCTGAATTTCAGATCCAAGCGCATTTGGAATAAGAGCAGCAAATCTAAATAAAATTTTCTGCTCCATAGTCAATTTTGAAATGTTTTTTGCAATTGATCTGAGAAAAGACCAATAAATATTAATCACTTGATTATATTTTAATACCCTATCAACCTCTTCTGACTGCGGATTTAAATAATCTACTAAAACTTTATGAAGCTTAAGACCAATTTCTTTGCTACTTGAAATAAGATTTTTATAAAAATCTTTAGTAAAAAATTGCTTATCATGCTCCTCTAAAGTTAAAATATTTGGCAATCTCGAATCTAAATCTGTATCTACAAAATCAGGATATTTATACAAACAACCCCCAAAAACACCTATAAGCAACATAACAACACAAGTACAATTGTAACTCTAAAGTTTATATTTACAAAAAAATTTAGTACTATTTATTATACACAATGCACCTTAAATCTCTGGAAGGAGAAGTCATATGAATGTAAAAATTAATTTTTTTTTCACACTACCTATTGGAATCTTTTTGGGTTTATTTTTCCCTCTTGAAATTTACAGCTCTTTATCTCACGCTTTTATAAGATTATCATATTTGTCCCTCATCCCTTTTTTAATATTTTCAATTCCATTAGGAATTGAAAATATTATTGAAAATAAAAACTTTAAAAAGCTCTTTGGAAAAACAATTTATTATGGACTTTTAATTAATTTATCTGGCGTTGCTGTGGCAATAACAGCTGCAATAATATATCTTCCACAAAGAATTCCAATACTAGAAAAAACAATACAAAATACATATTTTTTTGAAAAAGAAGTTTTATTAGAAACATTTTTTCCAAAAAATATTTTCAAAATATTTACATCTAATAATCCAAACCTACTGAGCATCTATATGATTTCAATAATAATCGGCACCAGTTTTTATTATGCAAAACAAAAGGGCAGAATAACTAGAGAATTGATGCTAAGCGCATCCAATCTTTTTTACCATGCAAATGGATTTATTGCAAATATATTAAACATAGGAATCATTTTTATAACAGCAGACTACACTACAAGTTTAAAAAGCTTCAAGAATTATCAAAATTACGCAAATAGCATAACATTCTTTCTGGCATGGACAATTATAATTTTATTAGTAATATTGCCAACAATTAGCTATAAATTAACAAAAAATTTTAAAATGATATATAAAGGAATATTTGTATCATTCCAAAACATAATATTTTCAGGACTAACAAAAGATCCTTATTCCCCTTACGTGATACTAATAGAAGATATTAAAAATGAAAGAATAAATATAAAAAAATCTATAATTACAAACATACCTCTAATAAATTTTGTTTCTAAATTCGGAACTATTTTCGTTTCAGTAATATCATTTTTTATAATTTTAAAATCATATTCCAGCTTACCTATTTCTATATACGAAATAAGCTACATGAGTGCTTTATCATTTTTTTTTGTACTTGCATTTCCTCATATGCCAAATAGCTTAATTTATATAATTACAATGCTTTGTTCTACCTATACAAAAGGAATAGAGTTAAATGTTTCTAACATAATACCAATGCTGCCAATATTAACCTCTTTAGCCTTACTAATTGACTTTGCTTTTAACATTGCAATAATTCATATAATAAACCTTAAAGAATTAAAAGATCACTAAAAAATTAATTAAAACTAAACAAATTAATAAGATTTGGCAAATAAAACAAAATATTTAGCCCTAGAAGCACAATAAATACAAGTCATGCCTGTTAAATCTTTGGCTTTAAAATCCTCAGGAATACATCTTATTGTAGCTTTAGTTTCATTTTTAATAATATTTTCGCAATTCAAACCACCGCACCAACAAGAAAGCACAAATCCAGAATAATCATTCACATGGGCTTTGAATAACTCGTAACTATCCTTTCCGCTTCTAAAAATCTCCTTAGTATTTAAGGTTCTAAAATTCAATGCCTTTTTAAATAAATCCTTTTGCATAGAATCTAGTTCTACCTTAACCTTGCTGGCAAGAGAATCAAGTGATATTTGATACTTAAATTTTTTCTCTTTATCTCTTCTTACAAGAGTAACAGAATTTAAAAGGATATCATTTATTCCTACTTCAAGACGTATTGGAATTCCTTTAAACTCAGCAGATGAAAACCTAAATCCTGGAGAACTTCTAATGTCCTTATCAATTTCAACCCTAAATTCTGCTTTTTTTAAAATTTGCATAACACAATCAGAATAGTCCAAAATTTTTTTATTAATCTCATCTTCTTTTTTAAAAATAGGAATAACAATAATTTCTATTGGGGCAATGCGAGGCGGCAAAATTAAACCCTTCTCGTCAGAATGAACCATAATCAAAGCACCAATCAATCTAGTAGAAACCCCCCAACTACTAGCAAATACATGCTTCATTTTGCCATCTTTGTCTTGAAATTTTACATCAAACGCCTTTGCAAAATTTAAACCTAAATAGTGGGATGTAGCAGCTTGAAGTGCTTTTTTATCCTGCATTAACGCCTCAATTGAATAAGTAGAAACAGCCCCCGCAAATTTTTCCTTTTCAGACTTTTTACCACAAAAAACTGGAATAGCTAAATAGTCTTCCATAAATCTTTTATATACATCTAAAATAAGTAAAGTTTCTTCTAACGCCTCCTCTTCAGTAGCGTGTGCAGTATGCCCTTCTTGCCACAAAAATTCGGTAGTGCGTAAAAAAGGTCTTGTTCTTTTTTCCCAGCGAATAACATTTGCCCATTGATTAATTTTAAGAGGAAGATCCCTGTAAGACTTAATCCACTTGCTATACATATTCCAAATAATTGTCTCAGAAGTAGGCCTTAAAACCAAAGGCTCCATCAAGCTCTCTCCGCCAGCATTCTTAATAATAGCAAATTCAGGTGAAAATCCATCAATATGATCCTTTTCTTTTTCTAAAAAACCATAAGGAATAAGCATGGGGAAATATGCATTCTCATGTCCCGTTTCTTTAAATTTTTTATCAAGTATACTTTGAATTTTACTCCAAATAGAATACCCATAAGGCATAATCACCATGCACCCTTTTACAGGACTGTAATCAGCAAGTTTTGCTTTCTGAACTATATCTAGATACCACTTAGAATAATCACCTTCTTTTGACGCTATAAAATCACTCATACATTATCCTTAATAAAGCATTACATTTCTTTAAAACACTAAATAATTATATTCAATATTTTTTAATTTCAACCATAAACCGCTTATACTTATTCCCATAAGAATTTAACATAATTTTTTCTAAAATAAAAACAATTCCATCTTCATTTGGGAACAAAACAATCTCCCTTATTTTGTAATCAATAACATTCTTTCTATAGTAATTCCTTCTTCCAACAGTTAGATGCTTTTCTAGAGTTGAATTACAATATCTAACAGATAAAAAAATATTAAAAGAAGAAGAAAGTTCTTGAGAATTAATATCCTTATTTACAAAAACTTGATATTCGTTTCCGGTTTTAAAATCAATAAAATTTAAAAAATCCGTTTCTGGAATTTCACTCTTAACATAAAAATAAATTTCTCGTCCTCTTCTTAAATGATTAATTTTAAATTCTTTAACTTTAAAATTAATTATCTTTAAAAGCTCATAAAGACTTTTATCATAACTGTCTGAATACTCAATGTGCTCTTTAAAAATCTTAGAATGCACTCCAGATTTTGCAAAATTATTTTTAATAACATCAACAAAGTATGCAGCAGAATAATAATATCCATTTTCAAATCCATATTCGCCAAACATAAAATACTGATCATTATTAGAGAATCCTAAATTTTTAAAAAAAATATTTTCCGAAAACCCCAATAAAAAAGAAAAAAAATAAAAAAAAACGATATATAGTTTAATCATAAGCTTTGTGTAAGTCTAATAAAAATTAATTATATACTAAACTTATTTATAATTAATTTAATCTTACTTAAAATAATATCAAACAGCATTTTAAATTCAAAACTTTGATATATTATTTGTTTATAGATTAAAAACTTAATATTCAAATTTTTGGGATAAATTTTTGAGCAAAAGGATCAATAGCCTAAAATTAGCTTTAAAAGCCTTACGGCAAATAATATTTTTTTGCAAGCGTTTTAAAACACAACATTACAATAAAGCTTATTTATTGCAAATTCATCAATTTATATTTTTTTTAAAGACCAAAAAATCAAAGCAAAAATTTATTTTCAAAAATCTTATACAAATAAACAAGATTAACATCAATATACAGTCAAGTAGTATAATAATACCTGTATTTGTGATTAAAAATTTTTTGATAAACAAAACTTTGATAAACAACACGATAAAAATTTATTTAATAATAAAGTTTTTTTATCAAAATAAGCAAATAAATATCAATATTTTTAATTTTTTATGCTTTATTAAAAATATTGTAAAGACAATATCTAAAATTGGATATAAAAAAGGAGAATTTCAATGAGAATGCTATTAGCAACAATAATACTTATATTGACAACAGGTTTATTAACTGCCCAATCAAAAAGCAAAGCTATGACTGAAGATGACTTTGATTTTGAGAAACTTCTTACAAAAGAAGAATCTGTACGTAGTTTATTTGGCATAGGTTTTGGAGTTGGATATCCACTTACAAATATTACAATATCTATTCCATATGTAGACATAGACCTTGGCTACGGAGGATTTGTGGGGCTTAAACCCAATAATTTCATGCCGTATGTTGTTGGAGGAATAGATCTTTTATTTAAAGATGAAATACATAAAAACACCATGATTTCAGGCGGCATTGGAATAGGTGCAGATTGGTCAAAAGGAAGTCCTGAGAAATCGAATGAAAAACCTGAAGAAGAAGAAGAAGAAGAAAATGGAATTCAACAAGCTACTTCTCTTCAAAATAGAGTAGGAATTGTAGTAAGGCTACCTTTGGTAATAGAATACAGCTTTCTTAAAAATATTGTAATTGGGTTTAAAGCTGTTGCTACTATTGGAACAACTATACTATTTGGCAGCCCAATGTCATTTGAAGGAGCTAGATTTAATTTCTTAGGCACGGGCTTTATAAAAATATATATATAGTGGAGAGTAAATGATAAAAAATTTTAAAAAAATTCATATTTTAACATTAGTATTAGGTGTAACACACCTTTCTTTTGCATCTGACAATTATATGGTCAGATGCAGCAAGGAAGAAGATTCAACCACCTGCATCGCAAAGCTTAAAAGCATAAAAGAAAAAAAAAATTATGACTTATTTTCAATGGGTATTGGAATAGGCAATCCTATTGCAAACATTATAATTACAATTCCTTACGTAAATATTGATTTTGGATATGGGGGTTTTATTGGCCTTAAATCAAACAATTTTGAAAATTATCTAAACGGTGGAATAGATATTATCTTTAAAAAGCAAATTGGGCAATACATGAGAATCGGAGGCGGCATTGGAATAGGCGCAGACTGGTCAAAAGCACCCCTCATACCTCCCGATGAAGAAGAAGAAACTGATTACGAGAGAATAGGTGCTGTTGTAAGAATTCCCTTTGTAATGGAATATAACTTTGCAAAAAATTTATCCATAGGATTAAAAATTTACCCTGCACTAGGACCAACAATATTGTTAACAAAACCAAACATTTTATTTGAAGGAATTAAATTCAATTTTTTTGGATTTGGATTCATAAAATTTGCATTTAATTAGAATTAAATTAACAATTCAAAATTAAGCTCACATAAGCAAGCTTAATTTTAATCAAAACCAGCAATAAAAGCTTGACCATCCCCATTAATAAACAAGTTTTCAGCTTTTTTGCCTATAAAAATACTCTCACCTTTGTTAAGATTTAAGGACTTATTTATACTCACAGATCCATCCAAAACCAACAAGATCATTGCACTATTTCTATTGATACATATATTTTCATTTATTTTTTTTTGAATTAGTTTCAAATTAGTATTTGGAAGTTTAAATACATTAAAACTATTTTGAAAATCGGGATTTAAAAATGATAACTTTCCTTCCTCAAATTGACCAACTCTTAACATTTCTTCCTTATCAATATACTTAGTAGTAAGTCCAGCCCTAATAACATTGTCAGAATTGGTCATAAGTTCAATACAATCTCCCTTAAGATATG
The DNA here is from genome assembly GCF_000170955.2 of Borreliella valaisiana VS116. Taxonomy (NCBI): domain Bacteria; kingdom Pseudomonadati; phylum Spirochaetota; class Spirochaetia; order Spirochaetales; family Borreliaceae; genus Borreliella; species Borreliella valaisiana. The sequence goes on from NZ_ABCY02000001.1 coordinate 419,115, forward strand.
CATGCACCTCCTGACTATTTGTATAAACAACTTCTCCTGGTTTTAATTTTAAAATATTCATGCCCAAAAACACTAAAAGGCCCACATCTACACCATAAATATTGTAAATTTCATTAAACCAATAACCCCTAAAACTATCAATAAGATTTAAATTTTTTAAAATTTTTTCAATAATATTTTCAAGTTCATAAGTTTGTAAGTCAAAAATAGTCTTTACAAAGTCTTTATGTGATTGAAAGTCAAAATTTAATTTCAAAATTTCACAAATTTTTTTAATCTCATCTAAAGGCAAAAAGCCTTTAAGAGCATAAAAATCACTCAAGGCATAAATAAGTTCTATTTTGGGGTTTTTGTCTTTATATGTCCTTTTGGGATCATCAATAGCTATCCCTTTATTGTTCTCTAATTCATACCCTTTTAAGGCAATATCTTTAGAAGGATGAATTTGAATAGACAAAGGTTTATTTGCAGACAATACCTTAAATAAAAAAGGAAATTCGTCATTATAACCCAAAAGTTCTTTACGGTCTTCTAAAAAATCGCTTAAAAGCACATATTCATTTCTATATAAAATCTTACTAGAAAATGTCTTGTGTGCTCCAAGCCACATCTCAGCCTTAGGCCTTCCATCAATTTCATTGCCCAAAAGATTGGGAATAAAACTAATCCCTCCCCAATCATATTCTTTAATATTATTTTTCATTAAAAAAATATTATCTTCATTCATTCAGATTCCTTTAATCTTAAAGATTTCAAAAAAATTACTAAAGCTGTTGCAACTGCAACTCCAACAGCAATTGCAATAATAAACTCAAATTTATTATCAACAACGGGAAGCACTATTGGCCCTCCGTGTGGAGCATGATTAGCAACCCCTAAAAAAGCAGCAATAATACTTGACACAGCCCCACCTACCACTATTGAAGGAATTACCCTTCCAGGATCACTAGCAGCAAACGGAATAGCTCCCTCACTAATACCAATAAATGAAATTAAAAAGGCTATTTTGCCAGATTCTTTTTCTTCATTTTCAAATAATTTGGGCGCTAAAAAAGTTGCAAGCCCCATAGCCATAGGAGGAACAGGAATTGCTGCTGCCACCATTCCCATTATTTCTGGTACTTGAGGAATTAACCCCACACCAAAAAGAAATGCTACCTTATTAAAAGGCCCGCCCATATCAATAGTAATCATTGAACCTAATATTAAACCTAAGAAAATTTTACCCAACACACCAAAAGTTTCTGAATTGCTCTGTAAAGATTTAAGTCCACTCTCAAGCAGACCCATAAATTCTCCAACATAAACACCAACATACAACATGAAAAAACCAACAATAATAGTGCTTATTAGTGGAATCACAAATATAGGCATCACGGGCCTTAACCACTCAGGAACAGATCTTTTTGCCAAAAATCTTGCAACATAGCCTGCAAGAAATCCTGCAAATATTGCGCCCAAGAAACCCGCTTTCACATTTCCAGATATTACTCCACCAACAAGACCGGGCGCAAGACCAGGCTTATCAGCAATTGCCATTGAAATAAAACCAGCAAGCACGGGCAACATCATTCCAAAAGCCACAGAACCGATATCTGCAATCTGCTTATAAAATGGATGCTCAGAAAAATTAGGACCATCAGGTCCAATCCCAACAAAAGCAATGCTAAGAGCAATTAAAATTCCCCCACTTGCAACAACAGGAATCATTGGAGATACCCCACTCATTAAATATTTATAAAAACTACCCTTGCCTGTTGCAATTGATCCTTTAGAACTGCTACTCTCACCAGAATTTTTACAAAAAAATACTGGGGCATTAAAAGCTTCCTTAATAATATTTTCCGTATTGTTTATCGCTTTTACAGTTGAAACTTTATAAACTCTCTTACCTTCGAATCTCTTTTCATTAATATCCTTATCAACAGCAAGTATTACAATAGCTGCATCTCTAATTTCTTCTTCTGTTAAGGCATTTTCAATACCAATAGATCCTTGGGTTTCAACTCTAATATCGTAACCCTGCTTTTTAGCTTCATTTTCAATTTTCTTTGCTGCAATGTATGTATGAGCAACTCCAACAGGACAAGCAGTCACAGCCACTATTTTCTCTGCTTTTGTAGTTCCAAAAACCTCATCTTTAGCTTTTCTTTGAACATTCTCCATATAATAATAAATGTCATCGGGAGTAACAATTCCGCTTAAAGCGTTTTGAAAAGCATCATCTTCAAAAAGTTTAGCTATAAAAGCAATCGCCTTAAGATGCTCATTGCCTTGCTGCTTTTTAGACATGCAAATCAAAAATATTAAATTAACAGGAGGATTTTCTTCAGACCACTTAACCCCATCACCTTTAATGTAAAGTAATGAAATAAAACTGGTTTTAACAACATCTCCTATAAAATGAGGAATTGCAACCCCATTTTCCCAAGAAGTATCGCCTATTTTCTCTCTATCAAGAATTCCTTTAAGGAACTCACTTTTACTATCTATATATCCCTTATCATTGACCTTTTCAACTAAAAAATCAATTACATCTTCTTTTGAATTTACTTCTGGCAAAATAAATACAAGATCTTTTTTCAAAAAATTAAAAAACATAAATGTAGTCTCCTAGCAATTAAACATATTGTATAATATACAATAAAACAGCATACTACAGACACCTAATATAAAAAATATTTTTCACACTAAACAGGAGAATTGCCTTTGAATGCATACTGTAATATTGAAAAGACAAATCAATTTTTATATTATTTAAAATAATCTGTTTATGAAAAAAACTCCAAACATTTGTATTTTCTTAATATTACTCTTCATTTCCAATTTAAATGCACTTGCAAATGAAGAAGACAGTACTAATGAAAAAAATAATCAATCCAAACAAAACTCCAATTTTTTTAGCCCGGAAAGGGGATTCACATATTCAACAGGAATTGGAATTGGATTTGGATTTTTCCTAAATTCAAATATAAAACATATTATTTTTAGACCTTATTACACATTCTCTAATAATACTTTTGATTTTTTAATCGTTGCTATGATATTAACAAAGGAAAGCCTTAGTATCCCCAAAAACATGCAATACTTTAAATCTTATATTGGGGGGGGAATAAACTGGCACATTGCAAACTTAATTAAAAAAACAAAATATTTTTCCTCTACTATTGGCATAGGTGGTCGTTTTTATCTATCTACAAACTTTATAGGAGACATTCAATTTTACGAAAAATTGCCTTATGTGCTAGAACCTTATATGTTTATTGAAATTTCTACAAAAAAGGCAATACCTTTAATGGGATTAGATTTTAAAATTGATTTTTTATTTTTAGATACATTTAACATTTCTTTTAATTTCACTATTAGATATAATTTTAAGGAAGAAAATAGGATAGAAACATGAAAAAAAGGTCAAAATTTTTTCTTTACTGCTATATTTTATGTTTAACAGGATTTTTATTTTTTTCCTTAAATCCAAAAGTCCTAAAGCAAATAAAACACAAAATTTATGACTATTTAGAGATAATAGAAAATAAATACATTAACATTACAAAATCCATTCCAATAAAAGAATCTCAATTAATACCAAAAGGATACCTTACTACCCAAATAATAAGCAAAAAACACTATACCTTGGGATATGCCGAAAGCGCAAGACAATCCGAATGGGCTGCTTATCCTCTTAAAAGAGAAATGGTAGAACTAGCATTAACTTTGTTAAAATCAAAAAAAATTAAAAGGAGTCCCAAATTCTTTGAAGACACTAACATCAAAGGCATTTTTCCAAAACTTGAAGATTACTTTAAAAGCGGTTATGACAGAGGCCACATAGTGAGTTCTGCAGACATGTCTTTTTCTGAAAATGCCATGAAAGATACATATTTTTTATCAAATATGTCACCTCAAAAAAGCGAATTTAATTCTGGAATTTGGTTAAAACTTGAAAAATTAGTAAGAGAATGGGCAATCTCAAAAGGATATATATATATCATTAGTGCTGGAATTTTAACAGAAAATAAAGGATTTATTGGTAAAAGAAAAATTTTGATACCTAAAAATTTTTATAAAATAATACTAGCAATTAATAATAACAATTTTTATGACATAATCTCTTTTATTATCCCAAATGAAAAAGCAAAAGACTCAGATTTGAAAAATTACGTTGTTAACGTCGATTCAATTGAAAAAAAAACAAAGATAGATTTTTTTGAAAAACTTGATTCAAAAATTAAAAAAAGGATCAAAAAAATACAAAACACCCACTCTTGGAAGTTTTAATGAAATCAATATTTACAAAGTTAAACGCCTCCATTAATCTCTTTCTCTTTATAATTTTTATTTTAGCAACACTAGTTATACTGATTTTCTCTTATAAAATAAAATATAATGAAAATTATCAAAATTATGTTTTAGAAATTTACAATAATAATTTTATAATACTGGTTAATAAATTCGCCATCTTTATTGCTGGAATCATAGGCTCACTCTGGTCATATATTAATTATAAAAGAACTAATAATATACAATTTATATTTTTTTATTGCTTTATTAGTTCATATACATTAGAACCTATTTTGATTTCTGAAGACTTTTTTTTAAAAAATAACCTAAATTCAAGTTATTACTTATTTACAAAATTTATCCTTTTTGTAAATACTTTTTCATTATTAAATTTATTTTTTTTAAGTTTATATATATGCGATTTCAAAATAAAATCAATACATTACACAATTTACATTATTTTGACATTTGCCTGCATATATAGTTATTCAATCCCTATTAATTCGTACGAAAATAGCCAAGACTATGGCATTCTTAAAATTGAAAGTACAAAATTTTACATAGACGCATTTTTGTTGCTTATTTTAATAAACTTTATAGTAGCATTTTTAAGAAAAAAAAACTTTGACTATTTTTCCCTTTGTGTTTCAATGCTTTTAATATTAAGTGGAATTTACTTGAATTTACTAAAAATACCTTATGCTTTTATTCCAATCTTAATTGGTATACCAATTTACTTAAAAAAATCGGGAAAAATCTTCTTTTACTGGCTATAAAAAAAAGAAAGTCAAAAAATAGGACGAAGTTGAAACAATAAGTGGTAAAAACAAATTATCATAATTTTCAGCATCAAAAAGCTCTACCAACATTGCTAAAATCCCAAGAATTAAAGCTGCTGTTAAATAAGGGAAAAAATAATAATATGAAAAAAAAGTAGTACAAAATACAACAAAGCTACCAGAAACCGTTTTATCATTTACAAGCTTAAAAGAAGGGATTAACTTTCCAGCAAGACTTGCAAATCCATCGCCAAAACATACTGAAAATATTCCAATATAATTAAAAGGCTCCATAACCAAACAATATGATATCAATATACCTAAAAACAAAAAAACAGGCGGAAAAGATACTCTATTGGGCAATATTTTTCTTGATTTTAATATTATGTTTGAAATATTTTTAAAGAAAACTAGTTTTTTTTTAGTAATTCTAAAAACTTCAGAGCTTAAGTATAAAATCATAAAAAGTATATTAGAAACAAGTCCTATCCAAAAATTTATTACATAAAAAACCAAAATTATTAAGCTAAAAATATGAAAAAATTTTCTAAAAATTTCATACTTAATATCTTCTCTAAAAATTGTTCTTTTAAATACATTAAACATTATTCAATCTTTTTAAGTAGATATTAAATCATTACTTGCAAATATTTTTTCCAACACTAATTAAATTCCTCATTTACTACTGCAAACAAATTAAAATAAACAAAAACCTTTTTATAAACCCATATCTTATAATAAAATTATTTATATTAATTTTACAATTTTTTTCAAAAAAAATATTCTAATCTGGAGATTTATTATAAATAGGCAATACTTATTTATAAAGAGAATAATTAAGCGGGTTCCCAAAAATGCTAGAAATTGAAGATAAACTATTTTTAAAATTTTGCGACTTTATATACAACAATAGTGGAATGCGTTTTGATGAAAAAAATAAATTTATTCTTCAAAGCAGAATTAATGACGCGATACGAGAACTTGATCTTGAAAATTCATCACAACTTTATAATTTAATAATTAGTGAAAAATTAAAAAAAGAATATTTCTTGGATTTAGTCACAACTAATTTAACAAAATTTTTTAGAAATTCACTACACTTCCAAACTTTTGAAAAATTTGTAATTCCTAATTTAATTAAGATTAAAAACATAGAAAAAAAAAATAGAATTATTATCTGGTCTGCAGGATGCTCAACAGGAGAAGAACCTTATTCATTAGCATTTGTACTCAAATCAAAGCTTCCAAAAGAACTAGATTTTGTTATTATTGCTTCTGATTTAAGTTTAAAATCTTTAATGATAGCAAAAGAAGGATATTACTCACCAAATAAATGTGAAAACATTCCTAAAGAATACCGACACTATATATATTCTCATTCAAACGGATACAAAATTAAAAATGAAATTAAAAATCATATAAGATTTGATTATCATAATCTAAACTTTGAAAGTAATTTTTCACAAATTGATGTTATTTTTTGTAGAAATGTATTAATATACTTTGATGAAAAATCAAAAATTAAAGTTCTTAAAAAATTTTACAATAACATGTCTAAACACAGCTATTTATTTATAGGACACTCAGAATCACTTTTTGGACTCAACCTTCCTTTTAAATTTTTAAAAACACCCTGGGCAATAATATATGAAAAAAAAGATACTAACTGTCAAAAAGACAAATTTAAATTAAAAAATAAATATAAGTTATAATTTAACAAGAATTAAATAGGGAAAAAGTAACAGTGGGAACAAAAATTTCTGTACTTATCATAGAATACTTTGCTGTAAAGAGAAAACTTATATCAGACCTTATTAATTCATCTCCTAAGCTACAAGTCATTGCAACTGCTTCCAATGGCAAATTCGCAACAAATAAACTAAAAAAACATAACCCCGAAGTAATATTAATGAATTTAGAAGAAAACAACATTAAAGATATTTTATTTTTGGAGGAAAAAAACCATATAAATAAAACAATACCAATTGTTGTAACATCTTCAAATCAAAATTTAATAAATATTGCTGCTTTAAAGGGTGCTGATGATCTTATATTAGTATCTAAAAATAAAAAATCACATGAAAACAAAAAAGAACAAATTATCAATTCTCTTTTGGCCCATGGATCTATATATATAAAAAACAAAATTATCTGCAATAAGAATACGGAAACAAAAAACTATGAAAGAGTTAATTTTTTTTTAAATCACAAAAATGACATTTTTTCATTAACTCAAATTGAAGGAAATACAGAAGAAAAAATATTAAATGAAAAAGAAATAAAAAAACTTAAACTGAGAAAATTTGACATAATAGCTATTGGAGTATCCGCAGGAGGACCCGTGGCCTTGAAATCAATATTACCAGAAATACCTGAAAGCTTTCCACCAATAATAATTGTTCAACATATGCCTAAAGGATTTACAGAAGAATTTGCAAAAAATCTTAATAATCTTTGCAAAATAAACGTAAAAGAAGCTACCAATAAAGAAATATTAAAGCAAGGACATGCATACATAAGCTCAGGAGGATTTCATACAAGAATTAAAAAAATTGATGGTAACTACCAAATACAAACATTTGATGACAAGCATATCAATGGTCACAAACCATCTATTGGAGTATTATTTCAATCTATTGCAGAGATTGCAAAAGATAAAGCAATTGCCATAATAATGACTGGAATGGGAAATGACGGATCAAGAGAAATTGGCGATATAAAAAAAGCTGGGGGACTAACTATTGCACAAGATAAAGAAAGTTCCATGGTTTTTGGAATGCCAAAAATAGCAATAAAAGAAAACAATATAGACTATATAGTTCCACTAAACCATATGGTAAAATTATTAAAAGCTATACTAATTGATAGCTAATTTTTTTAATAAGGAATATTTTTTGGACCACATAAAAGAAAACACCAAAACAGAAGACTGTTTTTCTCATGTAAGTAAATTTAATATACACAATAAAACAATATACATACTTGGAACTGCACACGTGTCAAAAAAAAGCTCAGAAGATACTGCAAATTTAATAGAAATCTTAAAGCCAGACTATATTGCCGTTGAACTCGATGAAGCTCGCTACCATTCGATCTTAAACACTGATGAAAATGAAAAATGGAGAAACTTAGATATAGATAAAGCTTTAAAACAAGGCAAAGCCTTCTTTCTAATAATAAACATAATTCTTAGCAATTTTCAAAAAAAATTAGCAAAAGAACAGGGAATAAATCCTGGTGAAGAAATGAAAACAGCTATTTTAAAAGCTAAAACACACAATATTCCACTAATTCTTGCTGATAGAAAAATTGAAACAACTCTAAAAAGAGCCTGGATATCTATTCCAATATTCGAAAAAGCAAAAATAATCTCAAGCCTTTTTTCCCTAACAGATACAAAAATTACAAAAGATGAAATTGAAAAACTCAAAGAACAGGATGCTCTTTCAAAAATAATGGAAGAACTTTCAAAAGAAATACCTAAAGTAAAAAAAGCTTTAATTGACGAAAGAGACGAATTTATTACAAACAAAATACTTGAAGGAAAAGGCACTATTCTTGCCATTGTAGGCGCAGGGCATGTAAACGGAATAATGAAAACCTTAAAAGAAATAAGTCAAAATAAAAAAATAATAAACGTTGAAGAACTTGACAGAATACCCAAAAAACATTTTTCATTAAGTAAAATGATATCTTACTTAATTGCAATTTCAATCATTTTACTAATAGTAAGCTCTTTTTACTTTAAAGGATTTGATTTTGCTTACAAAAATTTAAAACTTTGGGTAATATCTAACTCTCTCTTTTCAGGCATTGCATCCGTTTTATTAAAATCCCATCCCTTAACAATTTTAACAGCTATTATGGGTTCTCCAATATTCTCCTTAATACCATTCATAGGAACAGGCATGGTAGCAGGACTTGTTGAAGCTTACATAAACAAACCAAAGGTCAAGGATTTTGAAAATCTACAAGAAGAATTATCAACAACAAAAGGATATTTCAAAAACAAAGTTACAAGAATTTTATTAATAGCACTTTTTGTAAACCTTGGATCTACAATTGGAACAATTGTAGGACTTAAATTTTTATTAAATGTTTTCAAATAAACCCTTAAAATAATAAATATCTACACAGGAGTTACATATATGGGACTTGTATTTTTAGGTCCTCCAGGTTCTGGAAAGGGGACTATTTCAAAAATTATTTCTAACGAATTTAAATATCATCACATTTCAACAGGAGATTTATTTAGAGAAAATATTCTAAATTCTACAACTCTTGGAAAAGAAATAAAAAAAATTGTTGAAAAGGGAGAACTGGTCCCGGACTTAATTACAATCAAAATTGTAGAAGAGAAAATTAAAGCTATGGAAAAGAACAAAAATTTTATTTTAGATGGATTTCCGCGCAATATTTGTCAAGCCAAAGCTCTTGACAAATTTTTGCCAAATGCAAAAATAATAAACTTTTTAATTAATGAAGAATTGGTAATAAAAAGACTCTCAGGAAGAAGAATTTGCAAATCTTGTAATAATATTTTCAATATATATACCCTAGCCACAAAAACCAATGGAATTTGCGATGTTTGCGGAGGAGATCTTTACCAACGAGAAGATGATAAAGAAGAATGCCTAAAAACAAGACTTAAAGAATATGAATTACAAACAAAACCATTAATAGAATTTTACTCAAAATGCTCTAGACTTAATAATGTTGATGCATATGCTAAAATTGATGAAATCAGGGAAAAAATAATTAAAATAATGTTAAAAAAAAATTAACTGGAAAGGGTATTCAAAGTAAAAATGTTAAAAAAAATTTGCTTTTGCTTGCTTTTTTTGCAAGCAAAAATAATTCTTGCCCAAGATCAACAGGACCTAAAATTCAATGATAAATATTTTTACTTTAATTTTCAATCTGCTTATTATCCTCCCCACGAACTGGGAACAAATGGAAGCAACTTTTCACAAAGCTTTAAACATCCTAACTTCCAAAATATTGAACCAAGCTTAAAAATTCCAGCCAATTATTGGGGAGGAATAAAATTAATATCATACATAGGATACTATAAAAATTTTAAGGCCTTAAACAATCCTAATTCTATATTTTTTAAAAACAATGGCATAGACGTTGACCTAAATATCGGATTGTCTCCTGTAAGTATCTCATTTAAAAGCATGCTAAGCTTTACTCCTATTGCTTTTTTAAATTTATATGCATCAAATGAAATTGGTATGGGTTGGGAAGCTTTTGGATTTAAAGGAATTGGTGTGCACATTGGAAATGGAAAATATTCAAATACTATTGAATTTTATTCAGAAATAATAACAGGGGTACGACTCCAATTTGATTTAAACGCTATTTTTCAAGGGGAATGGACACATATTATTACAGTTATTGGCAATGATTTTACATACTTAATTAATCCTCATGCAAACACAGATCAACTTTGGAAATATAAAGCAGACGACGGTAAAAATATAAATGGCATGCTAATAAAGCCTTATGCTCTTTTAGCTTATAAAATGCCAATAACTCTTAACACCATAGGCCTACTTTATGAAGGAAAAACACAAATCGGCAAAGAAAGAAACATAAGCTCATGGAAAAACAAAGGTTGGGGAAGTGACATTTTTTATCACAATATTTCTATTATTACTAATTTTGAAATTATCAAACCTTTAACAATTGCTCTTCAATTAAAATTATCTACAAATCCCACATACACAAATAACACCGCTGGACTGGCTGATATTTCAAAAAGAATAGCAACGGGTAATTCTTATTTCTACTACGATTCTATTGGAATCTCTATAACTTATAAATACTAAAATCTAATAAATATAAATTTTTTAATATCTAAACTGATTCCTTCCCGAAACTTTAGCCTCATAAAGCTTGCTATCAGCAAGCTTTATAATATTGGTGAAATTGTTGTCAATAGGAATTTCTTGAGCAAGCCCTATTGAAACAGTCACAATACTAGAAATGCTACTATGCTCATGAACTATTCTTAGGCGCTTTATATCATTAATCATTGTTTTAATAATGCCAATCATTTCACTTAGGCTCTTGTTAACAGAAAAAAAAATAAATTCTTCTCCTCCATACCGAGCAACATCTATTTTATACTTTAAAGAAACCTTATACAAGGCTTTAGCAATCAATTTAAGACACTCATCACCATTGGTGTGCCCATAATTATCATTGTAATTTTTAAAATTATCAATATCCAACATTCCAACAATTATTACTTCTTTATTTTCTAAAGCCTTCATCCACGACTTAGAAAATTTATCCATAAAAAATCTTCTGTTTGGTATCTGAGTAAGCCCATCAATTCTAGATAAGCTTTTAAAATAATCCCTTAAACGTTTTAATTCAAGATGCGTCTTCACTCTAGCGTCAATTATTCGGCTATTAAAAGGTTTTAAAATATAATCTACTCCACCAACGTTAAATCCCTCAAGTTGAGCATCTGTAGAACTTCTTGAACTAATGAAAATTATAGGAATCTCCTTAGTATCAGGATCGCTTTTTAACCTTCTACATACCTCATAACCATTAATATCTGGAAGACCTATGTCAAGAAGTATAAGATCGGGGCTATCTTTTTCAACTTGGCTTAAAGCATCAAGTCCATTTGTTGCAACCTCAACCTCATAAGAATCTTGCAATATATTTACCAATAAATCTAAATTGGTGGGAGAATCATCCACAATTAAAAGCTTCTGATTCTCTACTTCAAAAGATTTATCTTTAATTATCATTTCCACTACTAATACTCTTATTATCGCCAAACATTTCAATAATCTCTTTAAGAATCTTAGAGCTTTCATCGAATCTATATAATCTTAAACTTTTGCGAAGATTACTAAATAATACCTGAATATTATCGTCTAAAACATATTTGTCAATGCTCTCAAGAATTTCTTTATATTCTCTTGGCTTTCTGGTTTTGATACCAATTAAAAGTTTATTGAGAAGGTTTAAAAATTGATCATTGTTTTTAAAGTAAAGCTTATTCTCACTAACAATCTCAGGCTCAAACAAAACCTTATCCTTTATGTCGCTCATTAGCCGCAATAAATCATCTTTTACAAAAGAATACATTTTTTTTAACTCGTAAATTGAATCTTTACTTGTTTCAATCTTTTTAAAATCTTTATACAATTCGCTACGCATATTAGAAAGAGCTCCGGATATTGAATGCGATATGTCCCTAATTAAAGACAAATTTTCCTCATCAAAAGCTTTTTCTAAATCAACAATATTGATAGAAATAAAATCAATAAGTCCTCTACATAATTCAGAATATGATACATATGAAAGATTTAGTTCTTTTAAAGCTCTATTAACATCCAAGTTGGGAAACTTAACAAGTTGATTTAAATCTTCATTCTCCAAAATATCATTAGCTTCAAACTGTAAATATTTTTTTAATATAATTTTAATTGAACTTATGTGTATTGGTTTTGATATGTAATCATCCATACCGCTTGCAAAACACTTATCTTTATAATCTTGCAAAGCATGCGCTGTTACAGCAACCAAAATACATGGCTTTAAATTCTTTGCCTTTTCAAATTTTCTAATTTCTTTAGCCACTGAAAATCCATCATATCTTGGCATTCGTATATCAATAAAAGAGATAGCATATTTTTTCTCTTTTAAAGATTTTAAAGCCTTTACTCCATCATCTACAATATCAATAAAATTTTCGTTAATACCTATTACAACAAGAATGTCTTTCAATACTTTTTGATTTACTTGATTGTCTTCAGCTATTAACACATTAATAGGTTCTTTTATCTTAAAAGAACTATCTATTGGAACCAAATCTTCAAAATCCATTTCTATTTTATCCTCTTTTCTAGAAAGAACAGAGGATATACCAAGCCCCATTAAAGGCTTTTTAACATACATATATTTTAAATTTTTTAAAGCTTTATTATCTAAATAATAAAATAAAAAAATAATTTGTACATCAGGACTTAGTCTTTCAATATTATTAGCAAATCGAATACTCTCTTGAATATTATCGTTATTTACATTTACACAAACAAAATTATAAAAAGAGTATTCTTCAAATACTTTGTAAGCATCCTCAAAAGACGCTACATAATGCAAATTAGAAGAATAGCCCAACAAAGTCGAACAGTGTTCAAAAATTTTAATAGATTTTTGACTCAAGAGCACATTCAAGACTTTATTATTACTATTTATTGATTGAAATCTATTGATTGACAAACTTTTACTTTTAAGCTCCCCGCCCAAGAAAAAAGGTAACATAAATGAAAAAGTTGTACCCTCTCCCACCTTACTATCAACAGAAATGCCAAGACCACCCATTAATCTTATAAGCTCTCTAGATATTGATAATCCCAATCCCGCACCCTCATGAACCCTTGAAGAAGAATCATCCTCCTGTTTAAATATTTCAAATATCTTAGAAAAATTTTCTCTTTTAATTCCTTTACCCGTATCTATTACCTTAAATTCAATTGTAACCAATACTCTATTATCATCAGCTCTTGTTCTACATACTTCTTCATAGTTCAAAACAATAACACCATCATCTGTAAATTTAAAAGCATTTCCTATTAAATTAATTAGAACTTGCTTAATTTTTACAATGTCACCTTTTATATAATTCTTTAAAATAGATTTAGAATAAGAAAATAAATCAATATTTTTCTTTGCACATTGAGATTGAAAAGTTTTTAAAACCATTTCCATTTCACTCTCTAAATCAATCTCTTGACTCTCAACATGTAATTCATTGACATCTATTTGAGACAAATACAGTATATCATCAATTAAAGAAAGCAAAGAATCAGATGAATAATTTATCATCCTAACATAGTCTTTCTGAACATCTGTAAGAATAGTTGTGTCTAAAAGCTCAGTAGCCGCCATTATTCCATTAATAGGCGTACGAATATCATGGCTGATGTTAGCTATAAAAATGGTTTTGGCGGTATTAGAAGCTTCCGCAATCTTTTTTTCATTCATTACAAAAGAATATTTTCTTTTTTGCTCAAATGATAACTTGAACAAAAAAATTATCACAAATCCTAAAAAAGTAAAATAAAATATAATGACTGTTAACACCAAAAATTCAAAATTTTTAAACCTACTGCCTTTGGATTTATAATAAATATCAAATTTCCAATCATTTAAATACCTTTGGCCATCAACACTCGAACGCATAACAACTTTTTGAATAATTTCTTTCAAGATATAATCTTGATTATAAATAGCAAGACTCAAATCAAAAGCCAAATCTCTAAAAGTAGGAAGTTTTTCAACATCAACAACATTTAATTCTTCGAAAACAGCAGCAGCTGTATACTCATCGCTAATAATACCATCTATCTTTCCTTTATAGAGAAGAAGTAAGGCTTCTTTAAAACTACTTGTCAAAATAAGCCTTGATTTAATCTTAGCAGCCAAATTTTTACTATATAAAAAGTCAAGTACAGCAAACCTCTCTAAAGATCTAGATGGAAGTACCCTTTTTTTATTTGAAAAAATATAAAGTGGAATTCGAGAATTTAATTTTATATTGAAAACATTATCCAAATTTGAGTCAATCGCATTAGTATTTAACATATCGATTTTCCCAGATTTGATTAACTTTTCAAGATCTAGGCTGCTGCATGCTTCAATTATGTTAAATTCTAAACCAGAAAACATTCTAATCTTATCAAGCAAAAACTGATTTATTCCTTTATAATTATTTGCTTCAACATAATCTATTGGATACCAATTTTTAACAGCAAGATTTAATTTATTATTTTTTAATAACCAAATTTTTTCTTCTACATTAAATTTAACCTTATTCATGATTTTATAACTATTCATTCGAGAATTATCAATCTCTTCTTTATCCAGCCAATTTTTATCTATTTGAAGCAAAGATTCAAATGAAATATCATCAAATATGGAATTAAGAATGTATTTAATAACCTTATAAACCCTGTTATCAATAGCTAATACTAAAAACCTATTTTTATTAAAAATAGAATCGTAAGATTTTAATCTACCGTTATATCCATTTAATTTTAATAAATATTTTGTCGTTATTGAATTTTCTATAAATCCATATGAATTATTAACAATATCTATAAAGTTATTAACAATATCTTGATCCTTATTTAATCGAATATTATTAAAATCAAAATCAATAAACTGAGAATTTATTGGACCAATATTATTGCTTAAACCTTTAGAATAAAATTTAAAATTAAGAGGATATATTGGCTTACTTACTACATAATTAACATTTTCAAAGACACTATCATTACTAATAATTCCTCCAAAAATGCCTACCGACTTTCCATCTAATGATTTCTTAATATCCTCTTTAGGAAATCCCTTAAAAATAGGTTTAAAGATATGCTGTCTTGAAATAAGATTCCATAAATCTATTAAAATGCCAGACAACTTTCCCTTTGAATTAATAAAACTCAAAGGGGGATAATCATTATATAGACCAACATCAATAAAATTTCCCTTAGCAGTACTGTCTAAAAAAGAAACAACATATTCATCGGGCATTTTCATCAAATATGAAAATAAATCTAAATTCAAATTCTTTATTATATCAGGAGCATTTCTACTAATAGCCACTCTATTTTTGATACTATAAAATATATCTCCACTAAAAATCGCAAGATCTTCACATAAAAAAAACTTTGCAACATAATACAAAGTCTTACAATCACCATATATATAATCAACTTTATCATTTTTTAAAGCTAATAATAACTCTTGGACATTATCAACTAAAAAAATGTTGTTAGCGCCTCTTAGTCTTAAAATATCTTCATATATTGTATTTTTAAGAACTCCTATATTAAAATTGGATAAAAATGTTGAATGAGTATTTTTATATTTTTTATTAGAGCTTTTATAACACAAAATTGCAATACTCCTAGCAAGCTCACCTTTAAAATAAAATAAATCATTTAATTTTGAATTATAAGTCAATCCTAAATATATTGCTTCGTCTTCAATTTTATTTTCATTTAAATTATCAACAGGTTCAACTCTAATATCAACATTATTATCTTTTGCCCATTTATCCAAAATAGAAAAAATAAGCCCTTCATATTCTCCTTTATTATTCTTATGATAAAAAGGAAAATATTGGCCTACAAGCTTAAATTTGAAAATATCCTTAGAAAATAAATTAGCATTGACAAAGCAAACCAAAAGCAAAATTAAAAAATTAATACTTAAAAAGTTTGCTTTTTTCATGTTATTTTAAAATTTCCTTATTAAAATACAATACTACTATTGTGTAAAAATAAGTATACACAATAAATTTAAGGTTTAAAGTACAAAATAAAAACCCTGGCAATAACTTACTCTCCCGCGAACTCGCAGTACCATCAGCGAATAAGAGCTTAACTTCTGTGTTCGGAATGATAACAGGTGTTTCCTCTTTTCTTTAACCACCAGGGTTTTTATATGAAAGACAAAAATATGGCCAAAGATACGGGTAATTAGTATTAGTCAGCTGAATATATTACTATACTTACACTTCTAACCTATCAACCTGGTATTCTTCCAGGACCCTTAAAGGATATCTCATCTTGAGGAAGGCTTCCCACTTAGATGCTTTCAGCGGTTATCCTATCCGAACGTAGCTACCCAGCACTTACCCTTGGCAGGATAACTGGTACACTAGAGGTTCGTCCATCTCGGTCCTCTCGTACTAAAGATAGCTCCTCTCAAATATCCAACGCTTGTGGCAGATAGGGACCAAACTGTCTCACGACGTTCTGAACCCAGCTCGCGTACCGCTTTAAATGGCGAACAGCCATACCCTTAGGACCTGCTCCAGCCCTAGGATGCGATGAGCCGACATCGAGGTGCCAAACCCTTCCGTCGATGTGAACTCTTGGGAAGGATAAGCCTGTTATCCCCGGAGTACCTTTTATTCGTTAAGTGACGGCGCTTCCACTTGCCACCGCCAGATCACTAAGACCTACTTTCGTATCTGTTCGACTTGTCAGTCTTACAGTTAAGCTACCTTATGCCTTTACACTTACAGAGTGATTTCCAACCACCCTAAGGTAACCTTTGCGCACCTCCGTTACTCTTTAGGAGGCGACCGCCCCAGTCAAACTACCCACCTGGCACTCTCCTCATATTTCTATGAGTTAGAAACCTAATTAAACAAGGGTGGTATTTCAAGATCGACTCCACTATCCCTAACGAGATAGCTTCAAAGTCTCCCACCTATCCTACACATATTTAATCAAATCTCAATACCAAGCTATAGTAAAGGTTCACGGGGTCTTTCCGTCTAACCACAAGTAATCGGCATCTTCACCGATACTTCAATTTCACCGAGCTCCACGTTGAGACAGCGTCCAAATCGTTACACCATTCGTGCGGGTCGGAACTTACCCGACAAGGAATTTCGCTACCTTAGGACCGTTATAGTTACGGCCGCCGTTTACTGGGGCTTAAATTCAATGCTTCGACTAATCTAACATCTCCTCTTAACCTTCCAGCACCGGGCAGGTGTCAGTCCCTATACTTCTCTTTACAGATTTGCAGAGACCTGTGTTTTTGGTAAACAGTCGTTTGGACCATTTTTATGCTACCTAATTGCTTAGGTCGTACTTATCCCGAAGTTACGTACGTATTTTGCAGAGTTCCTTAACGTGGATTCTCTCGCGCGCCTTAGAATTTTCATCCCACCTACCTGTGTCGGTTTGCGGTACGGTCCCTTATAGCCTAACCTTAGAAGCTGTTTCTTGGCACCTTGACTACCTACATTTCATGTTACCTAAATAACACTCATCATCACATCTTAGCTCTCTTAACGGATTTTCCTATTAAGATCATCACCTTAATGCTTAAACTAGGACAACCATCGCCTAGCAGTAGTTAACCTCATGCGTCACTCCATCGAAACTATAAGAGGTACGGGAATATTAACCCGTTTCCCATCGACTACACTTTTCAGCTTTGCCTTAGGGGCCGACTAACCCTGGGAAGACGACCTTTACCCAGGAAACCTTAGGTTTTCGGCGAATGGGGATCTCACCCATTTTTTCGTTACTCATACCTGCATTCTCACTTCTGATACCTCCATCAAGCTTTCCAGCTTAACTTCTCTGGCTTACAGAACGCTCCCCTACCATCTTAACTTTCATTAAGATCCAAAGCTTCGGTAATGTGTTTAGCCCCGTTACATTATTGGCGCTTAAGTACTCGACCAGTGAGCTATTACGCACTCTTTAAAGGTATGGCTGCTTCTAAGCCAACCTCCTGGCTGTTTACGTACCTAAACCTCCTTTTCCACTTAACACATTTTTGAGACCTTAGCTGTTGGTCTGGGTTGTTTCCCTCTCGACTATGAACCTTATCGCCCATAGTCTCACTCCTATTCATCATTTAATAGCATTCGGAGTTTAACTGAGTTTGGTACCCTTTGACAGGCCCTAGCTCAATTAGTGCTCTACCTCTATTAAACTAAAATAAGGCTGAACTTAAATCCATTTCGGGGAGAACCAGCTATCTCCGAGTTTGTTTAGCCTTTCACTCCTATTCACAGCTCATCTCTGCCTTTTTAAACAGACTAGAGTTCGGCCCTCCACTTGGTTTTACCCAAGCTTCAGCCTGGCCATAAATAGATCACTCGGCTTCGGGTCTACCACATCTAACTAAATCGCCCTTTTAAGACTCGCTTTCGCTTCGGCTCCAGCACTTCTATGCTTTAACCTTGCTAGACATGATAACTCGCAGGTTCATTATGCAAAAGGCACGCCATCACCGTAATAAATCACGGCTTTGACTGCTTGTAAGTCTACGGTTTCAGTTCTATTTCACTCCCCTCCCGGGGTTCTTTTCACCTTTCCCTCACGGTACTCTTCTCTATCGGTAGCTTTTTAGTATTTAGCCTTGGAGAGTGGTCTCCCCAGCTTCAAACAAGGTTTCTCGTGCCTCGTCCTACTCAGGAACATTTTAAAAAGATATTTACATTTAAATTACAGGACTATCACCTTCTTTGGTTAAACTTTCCAGATTATTCTTCTATATAAATATTTTGTAACTTTTTTGCTTATCACAGACTAAGCCTAAACGTCCTACAACCCTATAAATGCAACGCTCTGCAACTTGACACATTTAAAGTTTGGGCTACTCCCCTTTCGCTCGCCACTACTAAGGGAATCTCTTTGATTTCTTTTCCTCAGGGTACTTAGATGGTTCACTTCCCCTGGTATCGCCTCTATTATTTAGATAATAGATAACTAGCATCTTGCTAGTTGGATTACTCCATTCGGTAATCTTGGGATCAATAAATGTTTGCTTCTCCCCCAAGCTTTTCGCAGCTTACCACGACCTTCTTCGCCTTAAAGCTCCTAGGCATTCACCATAGACTCTTATTACTTTGACCATATTTTTATCTTCCATCTCTATTTTGCCAATTTGTTTATGCAACATAAAATAATATATATCTTTTGTTCAATCCATGTCAATATCTATTTTATTTTTTACATTATTTGAATAAAACATTCAAAAACATAAACATTAAAAAAATATAAAAAATAAATTTAAGGTTTAAATTACAAAATAAAAACCCTGGCAATAACTTACTCTCCCGCGAACTCGCAGTATCATCAGCGAATAAGAGCTTAACTTCTGTGTTCGGAATGATAACAGGTGTTTCCTCTTTTCTTTAACCACCAGGGTTTTTATATGAAAGACAAAAATATGGCCAAAGATACGGGTAATTAGTATTAGTCAGCTGAATATATTACTATACTTACACTTCTAACCTATCAACCTGGTATTCTTCCAGGACCCTTAAAGGATATCTCATCTTGAGGAAGGCTTCCCACTTAGATGCTTTCAGCGGTTATCCTATCCGAACGTAGCTACCCAGCACTTACCCTTGGCAGAATAACTGGTACACTAGAGGTTCGTCCATCTCGGTCCTCTCGTACTAAAGATAGCTCCTCTCAAATATCCAACGCTTGTGGCAGATAGGGACCAAACTGTCTCACGACGTTCTGAACCCAGCTCGCGTACCGCTTTAAATGGCGAACAGCCATACCCTTAGGACCTGCTCCAGCCCTAGGATGCGATGAGCCGACATCGAGGTGCCAAACCCTTCCGTCGATGTGAACTCTTGGGAAGGATAAGCCTGTTATCCCCGGAGTACCTTTTATTCGTTAAGTGACGGCGCTTCCACTTGCCACCGCCAGATCACTAAGACCTACTTTCGTATCTGTTCGACTTGTCAGTCTTACAGTTAAGCTACCTTATGCCTTTACACTTACAGAGTGATTTCCAACCACTCTAAGGTAACCTTTGCGCACCTCCGTTACTCTTTAGGAGGCGACCGCCCCAGTCAAACTACCCACCTGGCACTCTCCTCATATTTCTATGAGTTAGAAACCTAATTAAACAAGGGTGGTATTTCAAGATCGACTCCACTATCCCTAACGAGATAGCTTCAAAGTCTCCCACCTATCCTACACATATTTAATCAAATCTCAATACCAAGCTATAGTAAAGGTTCACGGGGTCTTTCCGTCTAACCACAAGTAATCGGCATCTTCACCGATACTTCAATTTCACCGAGCTCCACGTTGAGACAGCGTCCAAATCGTTACACCATTCGTGCGGGTCGGAACTTACCCGACAAGGAATTTCGCTACCTTAGGACCGTTATAGTTACGGCCGCCGTTTACTGGGGCTTAAATTCAATGCTTCGACTAATCTAACATCTCCTCTTAACCTTCCAGCACCGGGCAGGTGTCAGTCCCTATACTTCTCTTTACAGATTTGCAGAGACCTGTGTTTTTGGTAAACAGTCGTTTGGACCATTTTTATGCTACCTAATTGCTTAGGTCGTACTTATCCCGAAGTTACGTACGTATTTTGCAGAGTTCCTTAACGTGGATTCTCTCGCGCGCCTTAGAATTTTCATCCCACCTACCTGTGTCGGTTTGCGGTACGGTCCCTTATAGCCTAACCTTAGAAGCTATTTCTTGGCACCTTGACTACCTACATTTCATGTTACCTAAATAACACTCATCATCACATCTTAGCTCTCTTAACGGATTTTCCTATTAAGATCATCACCTTAATGCTTAAACTAGGACAACCATCGCCTAGCAGTAGTTAACCTCATGCGTCGCTCCATCGAAACTATAAGAGGTACGGGAATATTAACCCGTTTCCCATCGACTACACTTTTCAGCTTTGCCTTAGGGGCCGACTAACCCTGGGAAGACGACCTTTACCCAGGAAACCTTAGGCTTTCGGCGAATGGGGATCTCACCCATTTTTTCGTTACTCATACCTGCATTCTCACTTCTGATACCTCCATCAAGCTTTCCAGCTTAACTTCTCTGGCTTACAGAACGCTCCCCTACCATCTTAACTTTCATTAAGATCCAAAGCTTCGGTAATGTGTTTAGCCCCGTTACATTATTGGCGCTTAAGTACTCGACCAGTGAGCTATTACGCACTCTTTAAAGGTATGGCTGCTTCTAAGCCAACCTCCTGGCTGTTTACGTACCTAAACCTCCTTTTCCACTTAACACATTTTTGAGACCTTAGCTGTTGGTCTGGGTTGTTTCCCTCTCGACTATGAACCTTATCGCCCATAGTCTCACTCCTATTCATCATTTAATAGCATTCGGAGTTTAACTGAGTTTGGTACCCTTTGACAGGCCCTAGCTCAATTAGTGCTCTACCTCTATTAAACTAAAATAAGGCTGAACTTAAATCCATTTCGGGGAGAACCAGCTATCTCCGAGTTTGTTTAGCCTTTCACTCCTATTCACAGCTCATCTCTGCCTTTTTAAACAGACTAGAGTTCGGCCCTCCACTTGGTTTTACCCAAGCTTCAGCCTGGCCATAAATAGATCACTCGGCTTCGGGTCTACCACATCTAACTAAATCGCCCTTTTAAGACTCGCTTTCGCTTCGGCTCCAGCACTTCTATGCTTTAACCTTGCTAGACATGATAACTCGCAGGTTCATTATGCAAAAGGCACGCCATCACCGTAATAAATCACGGCTTTGACTGCTTGTAAGTCTACGGTTTCAGTTCTATTTCACTCCCCTCCCGGGGTTCTTTTCACCTTTCCCTCACGGTACTCTTCTCTATCGGTAGCTTTTTAGTATTTAGCCTTGGAGAGTGGTCTCCCCAGCTTCAAACAAGGTTTCTCGTGCCTCGTCCTACTCAGGAACATTTTAAAAAGATATTTACATTTAAATTACAGGACTATCACCTTCTTTGGTTAAACTTTCCAGATTATTCTTCTATATAAATATTTTGTAACTTTTTTGCTTATCACAGACTAAGCCTAAACGTCCTACAACCCTATAAATGCAACGCTCTGCAACTTGACACATTTAAAGTTTGGGCTACTCCCCTTTCGCTCGCCACTACTAAGGGAATCTCTTTGATTTCTTTTCCTCAGGGTACTTAGATGGTTCACTTCCCCTGGTATCGCCTCTATTATTTAGATAATAGATAACTAGCATCTTGCTAGTTGGATTACTCCATTCGGTAATCTTGGGATCAATAAATGTTTGCTTCTCCCCCAAGCTTTTCGCAGCTTACCACGACCTTCTTCGCCTTAAAGCTCCTAGGCATTCACCATAGACTCTTATTACTTTGACCATATTTTTATCTTCCATCTCTATTTTGCCAATTTGTTTATGCAACATAAAATAATATATATCTTTGTTCAATCCATGTCAATACTTATCACAATATTTTAATAAATAAATTTACAAAAATATATTATAAGTAAAAAAATTACATTTTAAATAAAAAATTTTGCTAAAAAGTTAAAAACATTAAAAATTCGAATATAAATTATTAATATTTAATATTAAGCCCAAAAAAATCAATTAAAAACCTAGCAACACCATCCTCATTATTACTAAATCTTGTTATTTCATTATTTGCTAAATGAATTTTAAGAAATTCATTGGCATTTTTCATTAAAACCCCTTTGCCAAGATTTTTGAGCATCTCATAATCATTATTATTATCTCCAAAAGCTATAACATCACACAATGGAATTCTTTCAAGAAAAGCAATATTTTTAATAGCATTATATTTATCAGCATTAATATTAGTAACCTCTAATAAATCCTTAGAAGAAAAAAACACCCTTATGTCCTGAAAATCTTTATTCCTAATATCATTGTTAAGTTTATTAAGAGTTGTCAAATCGTCACAATAATAAACAATCTTAGAAACAGAATCAACGTCTAATTTAGTCAAATCTCTAACGATAGCATTTAAACCTAAATCCCTAATAAAATGTTTCATAATGGGACTTTTAACATCTGAATTAGAATACCAAGTATCAAAAGTATAAAGATTAACATCAACATTGCCTGTATGTATCTTGAGAATTTCTTTTACCAAGCCATAATTCATTGTATGTCTAAAAATTAAATTTTCTTGCAAAAACACTTCAGCTCCATTTGCCGTTACAAGATAATTCTCATTAATATTATTTTTTTTTAATTGATTCCTAATATTTCTAACTTCACTCAACCTTCTACCGGTTGCAATAATTATTTTAAAATCTTTCTCCAAAGTCAAAAGAACCTCAAGGGTTAAAAAACTAATTTCATGACTACTATTCAATAAAGTGCCATCAAGGTCAAAAACTAGCATTTTATATCTTTTATAATTAGAATTCATATACAAATCTCTCTTGTAAGATATAATATCACAAATAATTTATTCTAAATAAATTATTGCTAAAGCATGAAATAATTTAATAATAATAAATTCCTTGAAAATTTTTGAAAAACTTTATTTAAACTAAAATCAATGTCTTGAAACAAATTTATTATCTTTAATATAAAACCTCCAAGGCTTATTTATATCACTTTCTTGTGCATAATCAATATTTATTCTTTTTGAACAAACTATACTAAAATCTAGATTTAAACCTCTTTTTAAAAAAAGCTCATCATTCCCAATAAGATCAACTTTATTAAAGGTTAAATCAATGT
This sequence comes from Borreliella valaisiana VS116, assembly GCF_000170955.2. Classification (NCBI taxonomy): domain Bacteria; kingdom Pseudomonadati; phylum Spirochaetota; class Spirochaetia; order Spirochaetales; family Borreliaceae; genus Borreliella; species Borreliella valaisiana. Next base: position 443,204 of record NZ_ABCY02000001.1, read on the forward strand.
TTAAAAATTTTGTAAGCTTACCAGGACCATTAGTAAGAATACTTTTCCCTTCCAAAAACGGAGAAATGGGTTCTACACTTCTAATCAAAACAGCTTGGGGATTATTTTTATCCGCAGTCACAATGTTAAACATATAGTACATGCCATATATTATATACACATAAGAATATCCTCCTATGATATACATAGCATTTGTGCGATTTGTTCTCTTTCCTCCATAAGAATGACAAGCGCTGTCTGTTATTCCCATATAAGCTTCCGTTTCAACAATTCTAACAACTATTTCCTTTTTATTAATCTTTCTGATCAATAAATTACCAAGCAATAACCTTGCAACAGTAGTAGCATCTTGTAAAAAAAAATCTCGATCCATAAACTCAATTTTAAAACAAGATAATAATAAAAAAATATTAACAAACCACACATGTAAAATACAAGAAAATATTATCCGCAATAAGAATATAAACTAAAATGGTTCAATCATTCAATAAATACATTTTTTAACAAAATTATTGGTTAGTTAATAATTTTTTTGCTTTTTAATCAAAAAAATTAAAATTACACAAAATCATATATTTTAAATCTAATTATATGACGGCCTAAATAAGCTTATATAAAAATACTAATCTAAAATATCTAAACAGTAAAAATAAAAAGCATTTTATAAAAAATTTATTACACCTCAAAAAAAATATTTTTACCTTTAAAACATCCTTAAAATAATCCTAAAAGCCGCTAAAACAAAAGTAAAATTCTATCCTTTATTCAACTTTCCCAAAAAAAGTTAAACAAATAAATAATGCCATAGCTTTAAAAGTTTTTATGACTTACTCACAAAAACCACACAATAAATACCGCAATTTTAATATCAAAAAAATTGATACCAATTATAATAAACTTTAAATAGCCAAAAATCAATTAACAAATCTTATAAAAAACTTATATAAAATAACTAGCACTAATAATATATAAAAAATACAAACTATATACAATATCTATTACATTTTGAAAAGATATAAGAGATATTGACAAAGTAATAAGATTTAAATAAAATTTGTAAAGAATTGGTATGTTTAAGGGATCATAGCTCAGGTGGTTAGAGCGCAGGTCTGATAAACCTGAGGTCGGATGTTCAACTCATCCTGGTCCCAATTTGTTAAGTTGTCCTAAGTCATAATTAATAAGAATAAAAAAACATTAGGTCGATTTATATATTAAAGCATATTTATAATATATTACAACATAATCTCAATTTTAAAAATACTCAATTGCCGCTGTATTGGATTTAAGATACATATTTAATAATATAAAAACTTTTTAATCAAAATAAAAATACAAAAAAGTCAATAAAATTGGTTTTAATTCGTCTTCACCTTAAAGAGAAGGTAATCAAGTTACACTTTCCAGTAAAGCTACTTTGTTACGACCTAACGCCTCACTAAACATATTTTAAATACCTTACTTACAGACCAGAATAATAGCTTCGCACATCCCAACTCAAATGGTTTGATGGACATACGTGTAGAAAACTTGAAAACATATTCACCACATCATTTTGATATACAATCACTAACGATTCCAAATTTATTAAGATGAACTGCAAACTTTAATTCAGACTGAGGTCTGCTTTATGACATTTTGCTTCACATCACTGTTTCTTTTCACACAAAACACCATTATAAACTAGAATACAAAGGCCACGAAATCAAACGAAGGATAATTATCTCTAGCTATACCTTACATATGTCAAGCCTTGGTAAGGTTCCTAGTATATCATCGAATTAAGACACATATATTCCCCCCAACGATACACTTAACATGCTGGCTTCGGTACTAACTAACCTGTAATTAGAAACAAATGTGCATTGTTTACAGCATAGACACCGGAGTATCTAATTCTGATTACTCCCCCACTTCTTTCTTGATTCTAATGCAACATTACTCTGTCAGAACTTCGCCCATTACACAAGATTGTTAGATACTACTCCCTTAGGAATCTAGACCATATCTCAGTTTCAGTGCAAACGTTCACCCTCTCAGACAGGTTAATTATCATCACCTTAGAATACATTTACTCTCACTAACCAACTAATAAGATACATAATCATATATAGATGATATTTTAAAAGCTTAATTTCATTAATTAACAAATCTAATTGGACTTATTCGGTATTAGCTAATATTCCTAATAATTATCCCCATACTATAGATAGACTACTTATTAGGTACTAACCCATTCGTAACTAAAACAACTAATACAATCCGTTTACCTACACGCTTAAGGCACACTACCAGCGTTAGTTCTAGCCTTACTTAACTTTTTCCCTATCTTATATTCCAATAATTATTAACTTCAGCAAATTACTTAATCTAAATCATATGAAAAATGGAGGCTAAGGGACTCGAACCCTTGACCCTCGGCTTGCAAAGCCGATGCTCTAGCCAACTGAGCTAAACCCCCAATCAATCTAAACTTAATAAAATTTTTTAACGTTGTAATAAAAAACTAAATTTATTAGCTTAAGAGAAGCTTATAAATATAAGCTTAGTTTCAAAAACTCTTTTATCAAAAAGAAAAGAGTAGGGAAGAGTTAATGGAATTAGCCTTAATTTATCTTTCTCTTAGAAAGGAGGTGATCCAGCCGCACTTTCCAGTACGGCTACCTTGTTACGACTTCACCCCCCTCACTAAACATACCTTAAATACCTTCCTCCCTTACGGGTTAGAATAATAGCTTCGGGTATCCTCAACTCGGGTGGTGTGACGGGCGGTGTGTACAAGGCCCGAGAACGTATTCACCGTATCATTCTGATATACGATTACTAGCGATTCCAACTTCATGAAGTCGAGTTTCAGACTTCAATCCGGACTGAGACCTGCTTTATGCGTTTTGCTTCACATCACTGTTTCGCTTCGCTTTGTACAGGCCATTGTAGCACGTGTGTAGCCCAGGACATAAGGGCCATGATGATTTGACGTCATCCTCACCTTCCTCCGACTTATCACCGGCAGTCTTATCTGAGTCCCCATCATTACATGCTGGTAACAGATAACAAGGGTTGCGCTCGTTGCGGGACTTAACCCAACACCTCACAGCACGAGCTGACGACAACCATGCAGCACCTGTATATAGACCCCAAACGGGGAATAATTATCTCTAACTATATCCTATATATGTCAAGCCCTGGTAAGGTTCCTCGCGTATCATCGAATTAAACCACATGCTCCACCGCTTGTGCGGGCCCCCGTCAATTCCTTTGAGTTTCACTCTTGCGAGCATACTCCCCAGGCGGCACACTTAACACGTTAGCTTCGGTACTAACTTTCAGTTAACACCAAGTGTGCATCGTTTACAGCGTAGACTACCAGGGTATCTAATCCTGTTTGCTCCCTACGCTTTCGTGACTCAGCGTCAGTCTTGACCCAGAAGTTCGCCTTCGCCTCCGGTATTCTTCCTGATATCAACAGATTCCACCCTTACACCAGGAATTCTAACTTCCTCTATCAGACTCTAGGCATATAGTTTCCAACATAGTTCCACAGTTGAGCTGTGGTATTTTATGCATAGACTTATATGTCCGCCTACTCACCCTTTACGCCCAATAATCCCGAACAACGCTCGCCCCTTACGTATTACCGCGGCTGCTGGCACGTAATTAGCCGGGGCTTATTCATAAATTAACGTCATCACTTTGTCATTTCCTACAAAGCTTATTCCTCATTTATAAAAGAATTTTACAATCTTTCGACCTTCTTCATTCACGCAGTGTCGCTCCGTCAGGCTTTCGCCCATTGCGGAAGATTCTTAGCTGCTGCCTCCCGTAGGAGTCTGGACCGTATCTCAGTTCCAGTGTGACCGTTCACCCTCTCAGGCCGGTTACTTATCATCGCCTTGGTAGGCATTTACCCCACCAACTAACTAATAAGACGCAGACTCATCTACAAGCGAAGCTTTAAAGGCTTCCTTTCATCAATTAACAAATTAATTGACCTTATTCGGTATTAGCTACTATTTCTAGTAGTTATCCCCATCTCATAGGTAGATCATCCACGCGTTACTCACCCGTTCGCCACTAGATGTATTACTACATCCCGTTTGACTTGCATGCTTAAGACGCACTGCCAGCGTTAGTTCTAAGCCAGGATCAAACTCTTCGTTATTCTTATTTTTTATTTAAAAAAATTAACAAGTTTTGTTTATTCTTTTGATTGGCTTTCAACCTCACTTAACTCTTCCCTTCTCTCATCTTCCAATAATCATTTCAACATTTAATACTTTAACAAAAGGAGAATCATATTGTCAATACTTTTGCATTATTTTATTAACATAAAACACAAAAAAATAAATTTTATTAATCAGGCCTGATATAAGCATTAACAACCACATTTTTCATTAACAGGTAAAGTTGTAAGAATTTTTTTCAATTTATTTCCTAATTTAGCCTTTAAATAATCAAAGAAAGTTCTAAAATTTTCATTATCTCCTTTGAATTTAATCCACAGTTCTTTAAAAGTCAAAATTCCTTCTTTAAGATCTTTGTAATTAGAAAAAGACGCATTACAATCGCTATACATTAAATTATAAAAATCAGAATCTTGTTTATCCTTAAAAAAATCTATGCTTGGTATTTTTTTAGCAAAGGCAAACCCTCTCTCATAAGCCGTGCCTGCATCAACATAATTAACCAAAGCTAAAACAATATCACTACTAACTAACTCTTTTAAATCTATTTCTCTTATTTTCTCTCTTATATCTCCATTTGCAAACTTATAATCAACTTTTTCAAGCAATCCCATCTTTTTGGCAGCATGATGCTCTGGAGAAAATACATCTAAATTGAACTCTTCAAGAAATTTTAAAACCTCATCCCTCAGTTTAACTTGCTCTTCGTTAAAAAACGGAGAAGCCAAATAAATTTTCATAAAAACCCCTATTAAAATTCAATTATAACACAATAAATCAATCAAATAAAACCAGCAATAAATAAAGTTTTGATATCTAAATAGAAAATATTTATTATGAACGGTTTCTGCTGACTAAAATAGTAAATTCTCCTTTAACCTTATCCTTACTCGATTCGAAATAATTTTTTAATTCTAAGGGTTTACCAATTTGATATTCTTCATAAATTTTTGTCATCTCTCGACCAACAAGAATCTTCGCATCTAAACTAACAGAAGAAATTTCAACAAGCAATTTCAAAAGTCTATGACTAGATTCAAGCAACACAAATGCATCACCCCTTTTATATAGTTCAGCAATTCTTTTAAATCTTTTAAGACCTTTGTTAGGCAAAAATCCCTCAAAAAGCACTGATTTATCTCTAAAAGGATTAACGCTGACAATCGCATTAAAAGAGCTTACTCCAGGAATTGGACAAACTTTGTATCCTTCTCTAAAAGCAGCGGCAACTAACAAACTGCCAGGATCACTAATACCTGGAGTACCAGCATCGCTAACAAAAGCGACTGAATCTCCTTTTGATAAATAATCCAATAGTAAGCTTACCTTCTTATTTTCTGTCACGACATTACAAGAAATCATTTTTTTATTAATTTTATATCTCGACAAAAGTTTGCTAGTGACTCTCGTATCTTCTGCAAAGATAACATTTACCGATTTTAAAACATTAACCGCCCTATAAGTAATGTCTTCTAAATTACCTATTGGCGTACCAACAATATATAACATAACTTCTCTCTACTCCTCCAAAAATCAAAAATAAATATATTAAAAGCATCTTTCTTAATGACAAAAATTTAAAATCCTTTATTCATCAAACACAAAAATAAGCTATAGGCCATATTTTATATGGCTATCAAAATACTTGCTTTTGTATTACATTTAGTTATATCATTAAGTATTAATGATTAAAAAGTTAAAAGAAAGGGAAAATTTATGTTTGCATTAATTAGAAAAATATTTATAATTTATTTTCTATGTATTACTCTTGCAGGTTTTGCCATGATTTTTATCGACAGCAAATTTACCGAACAACCTGATGTTAAAGAAAATCAAAACAAAATTAATCAACATACAATTGAACCTAATTTAATTATGTTTACATCTTCTATAGGAGGATTTTTAGGTGTTTATGCTGGAATTTGGATCTTTAACTACGATAAAAACAATTTCTACCTAAATTGGGGAAATTTAATGATATTGATATACAATATCGCCCTAATTATTACTGTATATTCAAAGTCACATGGTTAACTAAAACATAATTTAATTATTCCCACAATTTATAAATTATTAACTATAATACCCCTTTTAATCATATATTTATAAACTTCTTCGGGATTTTCTAAACTTTCAATTAAGTTTTCTGCCCTGTCATTTATTTTTTCTACCAATTTTTTATAAGCTACTTTTATTCCTCTGCTTTCTAAAAAATCCTTTGCGGGTTGAGAAACAACCCCAGCTTGAACATTTTGAAGCCCTATATTATAAATAATAATGGCCGCTGCCTTTCCCACAACTTTATCATAAATTTCAAGTCCTTCTTTATTCTGAATATACTTATTGATAAAATTATCTACTTCTAAAAGAGGCTTCAACCCCCTTTCCATATTAGAATAAAGTATTTTATGATCTTTAAATAACCTTAATGTTGGATTCAAGCCTGATATCATTAAAAAACCCCTTTTCTTGACCACGCTTTATAATAATTAATAATAAAAACAAACAATATTAATAATATACATAAACAATAAATACTGCAATATCTAAAAAGATAGTATACTTATCCTATATGATATTCGTGCCAAAAAACAACATTAATTCTAAAATTGAAATAAAAAAATCTATCTTTGTTTCATATATTTTTAATATTGAAAAAAAAGAGGATATAAATAAAACTATTAAAAAATACAAAATAAAATTTAAAAATGCTACACATGTGGTTTATGGATTTAGAATTGGAAACAAGAACTCATTCCTAAATGGAATGAGTGATGACAGAGAACCTAATTTAACAGCCGGAAAACCCACATTAGATGCCATAATTCATAATAATTTAACTGATACATTAATAATCACATTGCGATATTTTGGAGGCACTTTGCTTGGTAGAGGAGGATTAATCAAAGCATATTACAAGTCTGCCAAAGAAGTTATTAAGAATGCGTCTATAATGGAAAAAGAGGAATTAGAAATTTTAAACTTAAATTTAAATTACAACCAATACAATTCCCTATTAAAAATGAAAAATAAACTTGAAATAGAAATAACAGATTCAAACTTTTCAAACAAAATAAACACTTCAATCAAATTTAAAACAAAAAACAAACAAAAAATATCGGAATTTTTTATAAAAAACGACTTAATTCAAGAAATTTTCAAGTTTCATAAAGAATAATATACATATCAAATAATCAAATATTTAAAAACTACTCTAAGTATTATTATTTTTGCCATTTATGTTTTAAAATATAAAAACAAAACAAAATAAAAAGAGAAAATTTATATGAAAATAATATCTGTAATCAATCAAAAAGGAGGCGTAGGAAAAACCACAAGCGCCATTAATATTTCTTATTCAATGACCCTGCTTGATAAAAAAATTCTTCTAATAGATATTGATTCACAAGGAAACTCTACTAGCGGCACAAATATCTCAGAACATATAGCCGAAAACTCAAGTTATGAACTTATTAATAAAAAAATAAAGGTCAAGCCTTTAAATCATTTCAAATTAGACATAATTCCATCTAGTATTAAATTAGCTTTACTAGAAAAAGAATTAATAAATGAACTTTCAAGAGAAAATTTTTTAAAAAATGCATTAACGCTATATAAAAAAGATAAATATGATTTTATTATTATAGACTGCCCTCCTACACTTTCAATATTGACTATAAATGCTCTTATTGCAAGCAATTGTTTGCTAATACCAATCGAAACAGAATTTTTTGCATTTGAAGGTATAAATCAACTAATAGATACAATAAATACCGTAAAGCAAATAAATAAAAATTTAGAGATTACAGGTGTTTTTATAAACAAATACGATATAAGAAACAAAAGTAAAGAAAAATATGTAAGCTCGTTAAAAAAAGTATTTAAAGAAAAACTTTTAAATACAAAAATAAGGAAAAATATAACCATTTCAAAATCTCAAGAAGCAAAAATGCCTGTATATGAATATGATAAAGAAAGTAATGCTGCAAAAGATTTCTTAGAGCTCTCAAAAGAGATAATAAACAAAATTAAGGAATAACTATGTCTGATAATCTAGAAACTTTAATGTTTCTAATGGGGAAAAAATTAGAAACATCTTTAAATAATTCAGAAAATATCGAAAAAAAAGAAATTATTTCAATTGAAAGAAAAAATTTTGACTACACTAAACTAGATAAAGATATTTCTGATTTTTTAAAAACAAAGCAATATGAAATTTTCAATATCTTTAATAATACTTATACAAAAATTGGAAAGATACTTAAAGAAACCCAAGATAAATTAAAAGGAAATAATCAATATAACGGACTTTTTTATCAGTGGTTCAAAAGTATGGGATTTAAAAAAGACAAGGTTTACGCTTTAATATCAAGATATAATTTGCTTATCGAAAATTCCGACAAGCAGCTCACTATAGAAAAACTACCATTATCATTATCATATGAAATATCCAAAAAATCTTGCCCCTCCATTTTAAAAACCGAAGTTCTAAACGGCAAAATAAATTCTTTAAAAGAATTTAAAATTGTTTATAAAAAAAGTTTTGATTTAAAGGATAAACATACACGAAAATCATTACTTAATAAAGACAAAAAATATGAAAACGATATAAAAGAAGCTTTGGATTTCATATTAAAAAATATAAAAGAATTTAAAAATATTGAATTTAACAAATTAAACCAAGAAAACCTAAAATTATTTTTTTATTCTATTTTGGAAATAAAGAAAAAGATAAAATATATTAAAAATAATTCTATCTAAATGTACAACCACACTAATAAGTATAAATACTACATATATTATTATTCTTTTTGCAAATATTAGATTGTTTTCTTACTTTTAAATTTAACTATAAATAACAAAATATAAACCTTGCCCTTCATTTAAAGCTTAAGATTTATTTATGAAAACCAAACAATATAAAAATAAGCTTAAAAAATTTATACATTATGACAAATACTTAAAAATAAAAACCCTCATAAAATTAAGAAAAGATATTTTTACAATATTTAAATTATAAAAATAATTTATCCAATATGGCCAAAAAAGGAAACAATCCTTCTTAAATCACCCGCTGTAAAATACTCTATCTCTATCTTCCCTTTATCTTGATTCCCTTTAATATCTATTTTTGTTTGGATTTTATCAAATAAAAATTCTTTTATATTACTCAAAAAAGGATCTTGTTCTAGTTCCCTTTTTTTTACTATAGATTTATAAAAATTTTTAACATATTTTTCTGCATCTCTTACAGAAAATTTTTTTTTCAATATCATTAAATAAAGATTATACCTATCTTGTTTATCTTTTAAGGATAAAATAACTTTCGCATGCCCAAAAGAAATTTCTTTTCTATGCACTGCATTCAATATTTCTTGATCAAGATCTAAGATCCTAACCAAATTTGAAATATAGGCTCTACTTTTGCCAATTTTTTCAGACAAATCTTTTTGAGTTAAAGAATATTTATTCATTACATTTTTATAGGCATAGGCTTCCTCAACGGGCGTAAAATTTTCTCTTTGAATATTTTCAACCAAAGGCATAAAATCTCTATAAGATTCTTTAATATCAACTTCTATAACAGGAATATTTGTCATCTGAATAAGTTTAGCGGCCCTAAACCTTCTTTCTCCTACTATTATTTTATATCTCTCATTTTCTTTACAAACAATTATGGGTTGTAAAATTCCATTTTCTTTTATCGAAATACTTAACTCTTCTAATTCAACAAGACTAACAGATTTTCTTGGCTGATCATTATCAATATCTAAAAGTTGAATATCTATCATTTTAAAAACTCCATCCATATTATCAGAACCTCCTACAACACAAAATTTTACCAGTTTATAATATTGAATTACAATTTAAGAATAAAAAAAAAAGAATGTTCCACGTGGAACATTCTTAAATAAGAAAAACCAATTCTTTATTTAATAAATTTTGAAACAGAAATCAAACTATCATTATCAAGAAATAATACTTGAATTCCTCTAGCATCTTTGCCTTGTTCAGATACTTTTCCAGCTACTGTTCTTAAAGCTTTTGAACGTTTACTTACAAGCAAAATTTCATCATTCTCTGAAACTGCTATAGCATCAACAACACTACCCGCTTTTTTATCAGATTTTTTATAACTAGTATAACCAGTGGCTCCTCTTTTAAGCTCAGATATTTTAGAAATGCTCAATCTTTTTCCATATCCATTCTCAGAAATAATCAAAAGATAAGGATTTTCTCTAACTGCCAAAACTTTAACAAACAAATCTCCTTCTTTTAATTTCATTCCACAAACACCCTGGGTACCCCTATTAGTAAGCCTAACATCTCTTGAATTAAATATAAATGCACTACCCTTTTTAGAAATACAAATTACTTTTTCATCCTTAAAAACAATCTCTGCACTTGTAACAAAATCTTTATCATTAAGTTTAATAACAATAACACCTCGTGACTTTACTGTTTTAAAATCTGTAGATTCAAATCTAGCTATCTTTCCACTTGCAGTTGTAAGCAATAAATAAGCATCATCAGTAAAATCCTTACTATTCTTAATAGTTAATATTTCTTCCCGATCTCCCAAATTAATAAGCTCACTAATATTTTGACCTTTTGAAGCTCTTGAAGAATCTTTTATTTCATAAGCATTAATTAAATAAAGCTTCCCTTCATTTGAAATCATAAACAAATAATCATGGGTATTGACACACAAAGCAATAACAATCTCATCTCCATCATTAAGATCAAAAGAACTGAGACCTTTTCCTCCCGTACCTTGCAATTTATACTCATTTTGTGAAAGTCTTTTAAGGAAACCTTTCTTTGTAAGCATAACAACAATATTTTCTTTTTGCATTAAATCCGACATACTAGTTTTTAAAACCTCCTCATCATAAATTATTTTAGTTCGACGTTCATCGCCAAATTTCAAACCTAAATTTATAGTTTCTTCTCTTATAATATTAATAATCCTTGCTGGATTCAAGAGAATATTTTCATAATCTTTTATTAAGCTTAAAAGTACATTAAACTCATCTTCAAGCTTAAAAATCTCAAGAGCTGTAAGTTTTTGCAATTTCATATCAAGAACTGAATTGGCCTGAATCTCCGAAAGGCCAAAATTTGCAACAAGTCTTTCCTTTGCATCTTTTGCTAATTTAGATGATTTAATAATCTTAATAATCTCATCTATATTATTTAAAGCAATATTTAATCCCTCAAGAACATGTGCTTTATCTTTTGCCTTCCTCAAGTCAAACTCAACACGTCTTTCAATAATATTTTTTCTATGCTCAATAAATTCAAATAATAATTCTTCCAAATTCAACTGTTTGGGGATACCATTAACAAGAGCCAAATTATTTATACTAAAATGCTTTTTAAATTCAGTATATTCATAAAGTAAATTCATAATAACATGGGGATCAAACCCTCTTTTAACTTCAAGAACTATTCTAATGCCTTCTCTATCAGACTCATCCCTTATATCTAAAAGTCCTTCTAGCTTTTCTTCTTTTGCCAAAAACGCAACTTTCATAAGAAGTGCAGATTTATTTACTGTATAAGGTATTTCTGTAACAATTATAGCTTTTTTATCTTCTGTTCTTTCTTCAATATGATATCTTGCCCTAATAACAACACTTCCCTTACCAGTTTTGTATGCTTTAATTAAATTATCATTGTAAACGATCTCACCAAAAGTTGGAAAATCGGGGCCTTTAACTATCTTGAGCAAATCAAATATAGAAGCATTCTCATTGTCCAACATATAAACGATAGCATCACAAATTTCTCTTAAATTGTGAGGTGCCATATTAGTAGCCATTCCAACAGCAATTCCACTAGAGCCATTTACCAAAAGAAATGGAAATGATGAAGGCATAATCTCGGGCTCAGTTAAAGAATCATCATAATTAGGCTTAAAATTAACAGTCTCTTTATCTATATCCTTAACGATATATTCAGTTATTCTTTCCATTTTAGCTTCAGTATATCGCATAGCAGCAGGAGGATCTCCGTCAATAGATCCAAAATTTCCCTGTCCACGTATTACAGGATATCTAAGTGAAAAATCTTGGGCAAGTCTTACAAGAGCATCATAAATTGATTGATCTCCATGAGGATGATATTTTCCAAGAACATCTCCCACTATTCTTCCGGCTTTTTTAAAAGCTTTATCAGAACGAAGTCCCATTTCATACATGGAATAAAGTATTCTCCTATGAACTGGCTTAAGACCATCTCTTACATCTGGAAGAGCTCTAGAAACAATAACTGACATTGCATAATTCAAATAAGAAGTTTTTATTTCATCTTCTATCTTAATATTTAATATTTGTTCTTTATTTTCTCCAACTGCCATTAACGCTCCAATTACACATCAAGATTAATTACATTAAGTGCATTCTGTTCAATAAATTCTTTTCTAGGCTCAACTAAATCTCCCATAAGAGTAACAAAAATTTTTTCAGCCTCAACAGCATCATCTATATTCATCAACCTCATTTTTCTTCTAGCAGGATCCATAGTCGTTTCCCAAAGCTGCGTTGGATTCATCTCCCCAAGCCCTTTATATCTTTGAAGGGAAATACTATTACGATTCTTGGTTTCAATAGAATCTAAGAATTTTTCTTTTTCTTTTTCTTCATAAAAATAATAAATACGATTGTCATAATTTATTTTATAAAGAGGAGGCATCGCTATATATACATAGCCATTTTCAATTAAATCTCTCATATATCTAAAGAAAAAAGCTAAAAGCAAAGTTCTAATATGAGATCCATCAACATCAGCATCTGCCATAATAATGACCTTGTGATAACGAAGTTTTTTAATATCAAAAGTTTTGCCAACTCCCGCACCAAGAGATGCAATTATAGGAATAAGCTTATCATTGGTAATTACCTTATCTTCTCTTGTTTTCTCAACATTAAGCATTTTACCCCATAATGGCAAAATGGCCTGAAAAAATCTATTTCTACCCATTTTAGCACTCCCCCCAGCAGAATCGCCTTCTACAATATAGATCTCTCTTTCCAGGGGATTTTTAGAAGCACAATCGGCCAATTTCCCAGGCAATGCTAAGCTTTCAAATGCATTTTTTTTTCTTTCTGATTCTCTTGCTTTTCTTGCAGCCTCACGAGCACGAGCAGCTTTTATTGCTTTTCCAAGAATATTGTCTATCTCTAAAGGATTTAAATTAATAATTTTCAACAAATGATCATATACAATAATCTCAACTATTTTTTTTATCTCAGAATTACCAAGTTTACTCTTTGTTTGACCTTCAAATTGAGGTTCTGGAACTTTAACAGAAATAACAGCTGTAAGTCCCTCTTTAAAATCATCTCCTGTAAGATTTGGAATATCTTTTTTACTTATTTTTGAATTTTTAAAAGCTTCATTCATAGCCTTAGTAAGCCCACTTCTAAAGCCCATAACATGGGTCCCCCCCTCTCTTGTATTAATATTATTAACAAAAGAAAGAATATTGTCAGAATAGCTCTCAGTCCATTTAAGCCCTACATTAACAATAACATCATCAAGAAAACCATCGATATAATAAGATTCTGACTGGAAAGCTTTACTGTCATTAGTTAAATAATCTACAAAAGATTTTATTCCACCTTCAAAATAAAATTTTGAAGATTTTTCTCTACCAAATCTTTTATCTTCAATTGAAATACATATTTTATCGTTTAAAAAAGCAAGCTCTTTAAGCCTTTTTTCAAGAACATCAAAATTATAATCTAAAGTTTCAAAAATTTCAGAATCTGCTAAAAAATTAACCTTGGTTCCCGTAATAGAAGATTCTCCTACAATTTCTACTTTAGAAGTTGGGATACCCTTTGAAAAAGTTTGCCTAAAAATTTTTCCATCTCTATTAATATAGACCTCTAAAAACGAAGACAAGGCATTTACAACCGAAATTCCGACACCATGCAATCCTCCAGAAACTTTATAAGTGCCTTTATTAAACTTGCCACCAGAATGTAGTTTAGTTAAAACAAGTTCAAGAGCACTAATTCCCTCTTCTTCATGAATATCAGTAGGAATTCCCCTCCCATTATCAATTACAGTTATAGTATTATCTAAATTGATAACAACGTCTATTTTATCACAAAATCCAGCTAAAGCCTCATCAATACTATTATCAACCACCTCATAAACCAAATGGTGCAATCCATTAACAGAAACAGAGCCTATATACATGCCAGGCCTTTTCCTAACAGCTTCAAGCCCTTTTAAGACCTGAATGTTACTAGCAACATAATTCATAAACCTTCCATTCATTTAATCAAAATCTAGACATAGATAAATTCTACATTTAAAAAAATAATACCTACTACATACAAAGTAGCAAAAATTTTTTAAAACTCACAAACAATTTAGATAGAATTCTAGTTTAACATTATACTATATAATGTTAAAAGTATAGTACTAAAACCAACAAGGACAAAAAATGGAAAAATCAAAAAATATATGGAGCTTGATTTTAACAGAAATAAAAAAAGAACTCTCGGAAGAAGAGTTTTATGTTTGGTTTGAAAATTTGTGCTTTTTAGAATCAATAGGTGACAATATTCAAATATCTACTCCAAATTTATTTCACAAAAATCAAATAGAAAAAAGATTTACAAAAAAAATTAAAGAAATCCTTACAAAAAATGGTTATAATAACACAGTCATTGTATTTACAGATCAACCACCTAAACCCTATTCAAGCAAACAAGAAAGCGAAAAAACAACTTTTAACGGAATTTTTCCAAATTTCGACAAGCTCAAAGGAAATACGCCCTCCTCTAAAGAACCAATTCAAAGCATCAAAGATCATATAAAAATGTATATCAAAAAAGAAGAAGGGTCTACAAATTTTAAAAATCCCTTTCTTAAAAAAAGATATACATTTGAAAATTTTATCATAGGACCAAATAATAAGCTTGCATACAACGCCAGCTTGTCAATCTCAAAAAATCCTGGAAAAAAATACAATCCGTGTTTAATTTATGGCGGAGTTGGACTTGGAAAAACACATTTGCTTCAAAGCATAGGAAACAAAACAGAAGAATTACATAATAATCTTAAAATATTATACGTTACTGCTGAAAATTTTTTAAATGAATTTGTAGAAAGCATAAAGACACATGAAACAAAAAAATTTAAAAAAAAATATAGATACTTAGACATGCTACTTATAGACGATATTCACGACTTACAAAAAAAAGAAGGCATACAAGAAGAGCTTTTCCACACATTTAATGCCCTTTATGAAGATAATAAACAATTAGTATTCACATGTGACCGACCCCCTTCTGAACTTACAAATTTTACAGATAGACTAAAAAACAGATTTACAAGAGGACTAAATGTTGATATATCAAAACCCAATTTTGAACTCAGAGTAGCCATTATTGAAAAAAAAGCAGAAGAGGATGGCATAAAGGTCCCTAAAAATATACTAAATTTGGTTGCCCAAAAAGTTACAACAAATGTAAGAGACCTTGAAGCTGCTGTAACAAAACTAAAAGCATATATAGATTTGGACAATATAGAAATTGACATTGATATTGTTGAAAAAATAATCAAAGAAATAATAATTTACGAAAAAGAAACAACCAATGAACCAAACAATAAAATCAATATTGAAAATATAAAAAAAATACTCTTAAGAGAGCTAAAAATTGCACATAAAGACATTGAGGGACATAGTAAAAAACCAGAGATAACAAAAGCTAGACATATTTATGCGTACCTTTTGAGGAATTTTACAGAGCTATCAACAGTTGAAATTGGGAAAATTATTGGGGGAAAAACCCATTCAACAGTGCTTTATTCAATAAATAAAATAGATAGAGACAGAAATAATGACAAAGAAATTAACAATTTAATCACAGAACTTATGAACAAAATAAAAAAAAATTAAACCTAATTGAAAAATTCAAAATTCTTTTAAACAATTAAAACAAGTAATTATCAAAAATACAACAAAAAACTAACCTATAATTTAACAAGATAATTCTTTATGTTACAAAACATTAAGTGCAATTAAACAATTAAACAGGGGCTTACTACTATTACTACTATATATATCTATAAAAAACAAAAATAAAAACTTATAAAGATAAAATGTAATAAAATATAAAAGGAGGCTTCATGCTAAATAACACATTTTTTATTTGCGAAACAAATCAAATTACAAGTGAGATAGAAAAAGCAAAGGGAATAATCTTGAACAGAAATATGAATGATATTTGGAGTGCATTGTTAATTGAAGTGAAAAAATCTAATCTCATAATTAAATCAACAGACAGAAATATATTTTTTGAAAGTACAATTCCAATTATTTCAGAGACAGATTTTAAGGTATTAATTAATGCCTCAAATTTTTATGATGCAGTAAAAGCATTTAGTTTATATAAGAAAATTAAAATAGTTTTTAATGAGGATAACAGTAAATTGGAAATTATGGGAGAATTAAAAGACGAAAAAGAAGAAGAATACTTAGACCACTTGAAAGAACCTACTTTTTCATATGAAGAAATAGAGAATTACAATTATGATATGATTAATGAGGATTACACTTTTGAAATCGAAGTAAAACAAAAATCTCTTAAAAAAGTAATAAGCCGAATAGCTTTTTCAGCGCATTTTGATGAATCCAAGAATGTATTAAATGGTGTGTATTTTACAAAAGATGAAGATTCTAAATTATTGCTTGTTTCTACTAATGGACACAGAATGTCTATTTGTAAAACAGAAGTCATAATTGAAGAAGCTGTTAATTTTATAGTTCCTGTAAAAATATTTAATTTTTTAAAACATCTTATGTCAGGAGAAGGTGTAGTTAAAATAAAATCTTCGGATAAAAAATTTTATGTTGAATTTGATAATTATAAAATAGCTTGTAGTTTGATTATTGGCAATTATCCTGATTATAAAAGCATTATACCTAAAGAACAAAAAAATAAATCTTTGGTTTCGTTAAGCATTTTAAAAGATAGGCTTGCAAGAGTTAATTTATATGTTGACAAGTCAAGAAAGTTAGTTTTAACTTTCTCTGAGCTTCAATTAAAACTTCTTGGAGAAGATTTAATTACTGGGAGAAAAGGTGAATTTTTTATTAAAAATCCGAACTATGTGTATGATGGGTCAGATGAAATTATGGCTATTAATATTTCATATTTTGTTGAAGCTATTAGTGTTTTTGAAACTTCAAAGATAGAAATACAATTTAATTCAGGAAATGTATTAAAATTGAGTGAACCTGAAAATTTTGATTTTACTCACTTGATAATGCCGATGTCTTTGGGTTAAAGTGAATTATTAATGTGATTTTTGAATACTAAAATAAGCTTTTCTAAAGTCTATTCAATATTGTTTTTTGCGTTGAGGTATAAAAAATTACTATGAATGATTCTGCTTTTAAAAAAATAGGGAATGTTCTTAAGGATTATTTAGAATCTAATTTGTTTGCCAATAAAAAAATAAGTTCAAAATTATTGATTGCTAATAAATGGAATCAGATTTTTGAGACATTATCAGACGACGTTAAATTTTTAGATTTTAAAAGTGAACAAGTTCTTTTTATTGAGGTAAGTAATTCAAGTATTTTGTATAGCATATCAATCAACAAGTCAAAGATAATACACTCAATAAAAGAATTAACAGGGATTAAAATAATAGATATAAAGGTTTTAGTAAAGTAATTATTATTGACAATCGCATTTATATGCTATACCATGGTAGTGTTCAATTTGTAGCTTAGTAGCGGGAAATTGTTTTTAATGGAGGAGCGTTTTGAAAAGAACTTATCAGCCTAGTCGTGTTAAAAGAAATAGAAAATTTGGATTTAGGGCTAGAATGAAGACTAAAGGTGGAAGACTTATTCTTGCAAGACGAAGAGCAAAAGGAAGAATAAAATTAACTGTTTCTGATGAAAAAAAGAAATATTAGTCTAAAATCAAAAATAGAAATTCAAAAAATTTTTAAAGAAGGCAATCTGATTAGATTTAGCAATCTTAATCTTAAAATGTTTTGTAAATCAAATGATTTGATTTATTCTAGGCTTCTTGTTACCTTTTCTAAAGGTTTTAGGGGGTCTGTCAAAAGGAATCGTGTTAGAAGGCTTTTTAAAGAAGCTTTTAGGAAAAGATTGGAATTATCAGAAGGTAAAGCTGTAGATATTATTTTTGTAGTTTCTTATAACAGGCCGAATTTTACTTATTTTGGTATTGAATCTCTTATGAAAAGTTTAGTTTTAATGGTGTGAGGGGCATAAGTGAATCAAAGTAAAAGAATTTTAAGAACGGTTTATTTGTCTTTATTTTTAATAGGTCTTTTTATGCTTATTAATGATATTTTTTTCCCTAGAATGTTAAATCTTAAGCCTTCTGATAAGGAAGTGCAGTTTGATTTAAACAAAAGTTTTGATGATGACGAGATGTTTTTAAGTAAAAGTAATAACATTAATTTGATTGATAAGTCTCAAGATATTGTTGTAGAAACAGGGATATATGTTGCTACTTTTTCTACATTTAGAGGAAATTTGGTTTCATTAAAGCTTAAAAATCATTTGAATTTGGAAAAAGATCCTACAGATTTGATTAATGTTGATTATAAAAATGAAACTTTTTTCGATGTTAGTTTCGACTATTTAGTAGAAGATTTGTTTTTGTATAAAAAAATAGATGATTTTAATCATGAATTTAAAGCTTATTTTAAGAATAACGGTAAAACTTATGAATATATAAAGAGATATATATTCTCTAAAAAGAATGAATATCTAATGAAGTTTAAAGTTACTGTAAATGATCTTGAGGATTATAACTTATTTGATATTGATTCTTATAAAATTATTTTTAGTTCTGAGATTGAAAGGTTGAGCGATAAAGCCAAGCTGCAATATAATAATTATTTATCTCAAATAATTTATTATGACAATAAGCTTAAATATGGTAAAGACGGTCTAAAAATTAATAATCCTAGATGGATTGGTTCTAGTACTAAATATTTTGAGGTATTGATTTTTAAAGAAAATATGGAAGTTGAGTTTAGAAAAGAAAAAGAAATCCTCAAGTCGTTTATTGTCAACAATGTTGGAAATAAAAAAAATATTAGTGATGAGTTTTTTATTTACGCTGGGCCTAAAGACAATAGATATCTAGACATTTTTGATAAGAATGGTGACAATACCTTTGGTTTGTCTGATATTGCTTTTGGCATGTCAGTAGAAAAGAGTTTATGGCATTTAATTCAAGTTCCTATGCAAATGGTAATGCAAGTTTTTTATGACGTTATACCTAATTGGGGGCTTTCAATTATTTTTTTGACAATTGTTGTTAGAATACTTATCTTCCCTTTGACATTTAAGGGGTTTAGAGCTACTGCGGAGCTTTCTAAGCTTCAACCTAAAATGAAAGAACTTCAAGTAAAGTTTAAGCATGATCCCAAAAAGCTGAATGAAGAGATGGGAAGGCTTTATAAAGAAGAAGGAGTTAATCCTCTTGGGGGGTGTTTTCCTGTAATTTTGCAGCTTCCCATATTTTTTGCTCTTTATTCACTTGTAAATAATTTATTTTTATTAAGAGGAGCTAGTTTTATTCCAGGATGGATTGATGATTTATCTATTGGTGACAGTGTATATCATTTTGGATATAAGCTTTATTTTGTTTCTTGGACTGATATTAGAATTTTGCCGTTTATTATGATGTTTACTCAATTGGGGTCTACAATTGTCAGTTCTAATATTGATTTAAAAAATCTTGGGGCGCAGCAGAAGTTTTTATATTTTGGAATGCCTATTATGTTTTTTTTCATACTTTACAATATGCCATCAGGGCTTTTGGTATATTGGATTACAACAAATATTTTTACTATTTTGCAACAATACTATATAAGGATACATTTGTCTTAAAGGGGGAATAATATGAGCTATGAATTTTACGGAAAAACCGAACAAGAAGCAATAAAGAAAGCAATGAGAGATCTGGAATTAAAAGAAGGTGAGTTTGATGTAGAAATTTTAGATAAAGAAAGGGTTGGATTTTTATTTAAGAAAGAAATGATTAAAATAAGGGTTTCTCCTCATGTAAAAGAAGTTAAAAAAGGCGGCTTTGAAATTAAAATTGGGGATGAAATTTGTGATAAAATTTTAGAATTTGTAAAAGAAATGCTAGTTAAAATGGGATATTCTGTAAATTTGACAATAGAGTCCAAAGAAGGAGGGCACATTAAGATCTCTATTGAGACAGATAGTCCAAATATTTTAATTGGACGAGAAGGTAAAAATTTAGATTCTCTACAGCTTTTGACAAATGTTTATGCTTCTAAGCTTATTGGTGAAACTGGTGCTTTTAATAGGGTTATACTGGATATTGGAGATTATAGAGAACGATTTAAATCTAGATTTATTAATTTAGCAATAAATTCTTTTCATAAAGTCAAAAGAACCAGACGTTCTATTTTGTTGCCATCAATGAATCCTTTTGAAAGAAGAATTATTCATACAACTTTAAATCGCTATAGTGATATAAAAACTGAAAGCGAGGGTGATGGAAATATAAAAAGAATAAGAGTGTCTTATGTCAGAAACAATAGGTTTAGTAGCAGTAATTCTCGCAGTTATCAAAAAAGAGATTTTGGTTTTAAAAAATAGATTGATTGTGTTAGTTTGTATTGAATTTTAAAGAGGAATTAGAATATGAAGATTTTTTTAACTGGAATTGCAGGGTTTATTGGATTTCATGTAGCTAAGAAGCTTGTGGAAAAAGGCCATGAAGTTTTGGGTGTGGACATATTAAATGATTATTATGAGCTCAAATTTAAGCATGAAAGGTTAGAGGCTTTAGGTTTTTGTTATAAAGATATCAAAACTCATAATATTATTAAGAGTGAAAAATATAATAATTTATCTTTTGTTTATTTTGATATACTAAATAAAGATAAACTACTCGAACTTTTTAAAGAGCATAAGTTTACACATGTTTGTCATTTGGCTGCTCAAGCGGGTATTAGAGATAGTCTTGAAAATCCTGATAGCTATGTTTCAATAAATATTGTTGGGTTTTTTAATGTTTTAGACGTATGCAGAGTTTATAAAGAAAATATAAAACATTTTGTTTATGCTTCTACGTCATCAGTTTATGGTATAAATGAGAATATTCCGTCTAGTGAAGATTCTATTACGGATCATCCTTTAAATTTATATGCAGCTAGTAAAAAATCTAATGAAATGATAGCTCATGCTTATAGTGCTTCTTTTAATATTCCTACAACAGGACTTAGATTTTTTACAGTTTACGGAACCTATGGAAGACCCGATATGGCTTTATATTTATTTGCAGATGGAATTAAAAATGGCAAGTCCATTAATATTTTTAACAATGGTAATATGGCTAGAGATTTTACATATGTTAGTGATATTGCAAATGGTGTTTACAAAGTGTTAAAAAATCCGGCTAAGAGTGATTGTAATTTTGATGTTAAAAATCCAAATTCGTCAACATCTTCTTTTCCTTACAGGATATATAATATAGGAACTGGACATGCAACTAAATTGTTAGATTTTATTAGGGAGCTTGAGTCAAATTTTGATAAAAAGGCCTTAAAAAATTATATGCCTATGCAAAAAGCAGATGTTGTGGAAAGTTGTTGTGATATTTTAAAGCTTAAAAATGATGTTGGGTATGAGGCCAAAATTTCTATTAAAGAGGGAATAAAAGAATTTTCGGAGTGGTATAAAGAGTCTACTAAGAATGTTTGATTTTAAACTTTTTATGCAGAATGATAGGTTTTAAATAAATTTTATGCTTGCTTTTGTTTCAATAATTAATTATTTATTTATTTAAATTCAATTCTATTTCTTAGGTGTATAATTTATTATAGGCATTTGATAAAAGAAAAAATAAATAGAAAGGAGCCTGTAAATGGGTGTTTTAGACAAAATTAAACCAGGTGTAGTTTATGGAAAAGAACTACATTCTTTATATGAAATATGTAAAAAGGAAGGATTTGCTATCCCTTCTATTAATTGTATAGGAACAAATTCTATTAATGCAGTTTTGGAGGCAGCAAAAGAAATCAATTCTCCCATTATGATACAATTTTCTAATAGTGGTTCTGCTTTTATTTGTGGAAAAGGGTTGAAGATGGAAAAACCCCAAGGAGTTTCAATAGCTGGAGCTATTTCTGGTGCTATGCATGTGCATTTGATGGCAGAGCATTATGGTGTTCCTGTTGTTCTTCATACAGATCATTGTGCTAAAAATTTGCTTCCTTGGGTTGAAGGACTTTTGGAGTATGGTGAGAAATACTATAGTCAGCACAAAAAGCCACTATTTTCTTCACACATGTTAGATTTGTCAGAAGAACCTATTAAAGAAAATATTGAAATTTCTAAAAAATTCTTAGAAAGAATGGCAAAAATTGAAATGTTTTTAGAAATAGAGCTTGGGATTACAGGTGGTGAAGAGGATGGAGTTGACAATTCGGATAGAGCTTTGCATGAATTATTTTCTACCCCTGAGGATATTTATTATGGGTATTCAGAACTTTTAAAGATTAGTCCAAATTTTCAGATTGCAGCAGCTTTTGGAAATGTTCATGGAGTATATAAACCGGGTAATGTTAAGCTTACTCCAAGAGTGTTAAGGGATGGTCAAGATTATGTCATAGCAAAAACAGGAACAAATATTGCTAAACCAGTTTCTTATGTTTTTCATGGGGGGTCTGGATCTACAATTGATGAGATTAATGAGGCACTTTCTTATGGGGTTGTAAAGATGAATATTGATACGGATACACAGTGGGCTGCCTGGGAGGGTGTTTTGAATTATTACAAAAAAAATGAAAATCGTTTGCAAAGTCAATTAGGAGATGGTAAGGACGCTGATATTCCAAATAAGAAATTTTATGATCCAAGAGTTTGGTTAAGAGAAGCCGAAATTTCCATGAAAGACCGTGTGAAGATTGCATGCAAAAATCTTAATAATATTAATAGGAATTAAATAGAAATTCACTAATTTTTATTTGCAAGCTGCTTTTTGAGCGGCTTTTTTATTATTTTGTTAATTTTATATATTGAATTAAAAATTATTGAATATTTTAGTCATCTTTTTTGTTATTTTTGATTTTTTTTAAAGAACTTGAGCCAAATATTAATTGATTTTTAAAATTATTGTTAAATATTGTGTTTATGGAGCTGTTCTAATTTAAAAGGGAATCCATTAAGATTGTTTTTAAATTTAAAAAGCATATTATTTTGGCTTTATTTTATGTGCTTTTTATAGTGTTTATTGTTTTGTGAAAAATTAAACTTGAGTTTTGAGATTTAATTTCTTGAAAGAATAGCGGGCTATTGGAAAATTCTAAGGAATATAGATAGCTTATTTTTATAATTTTAATTGTGTATTGTATAAGCCATATTATTAATTTAAGCGTCATCAGCAGCAATATTGATTCCCAGTTCTTTGAGTTGTTCATTTGAGATTTTAGAGGGAGAGTTATCAAGAGGGCTTGCTGCAAAAGAATTCTTGGGGAATAGTATTACATCTTTTATTGAAATTGATTTTGTCATTAGCATTATTAGTCTATCAATACCAATTGCAATTCCACCATGATTAGGAGCTCCATATTCTAATGCTTTTAGAAAAAATCCAAATCTATCTTCCGATTTTTCTTTTTGAAATCCTATTATGTTAAAAATTCTTTGTTGAAGTTTTTTATTATGTATTCTAATTGAGCCTGAACCAAGTTCTATGCCATTTAAAACAAGATCGTAAATTTCTCCTATGGCTTTGTTTGGATTTTTTTCTAAATTGGTAATATATCGCTTTTTGGGGAGCGAGAACATGTGGTGAGCTGGTGTATAGGTTTTTGTATTTTCGTCATATTCAAATAGTGGAAAGTCATAGACCCATAGAAATTCAAATTTATTTTCATCTATTAATCCAAGATCGTTTGCAATTTTTATTCTAATTTGCCCCATTGCTTTGCAAGCAGTTTCCCATTTGTTATTAGCTGTAAAGAAAATTATGTCATTATTTTCTAAAGAATAGGTTTTTATTAATTGCTGTTCTTCTGTTTTTAAAAATTTTGCAATTCCTCCAGAAAATTTATTGTTTTCAATTTTTGTAAAATAAAGTCCCCGTGTTTTGTAAAGCTTTGCAATTTCTTCTAAATTGTTTATTTTTGCTCTTGAAAATTTATCAGCCTTATCTTTTACTATTAAAATTTTAATTGATCCTTTGTTTTTTAGAGTATCTTTGAATTCATTGAATTCTGAATTTTTAAGATTACGACTTATATCTTGTAATTCAAGTTCAAATCTAGTATCTGGCTTATCGCTTCCATATTTGTTCATTGCCTTTTTGTATGTTATTTTTTTGAATTTTTTAGGTAAGTTAATGTTAAGGCAATTTTTAAATATTGAAAAAAGCATATTTTCTATTAATTTAAAAATATTTTCTTTTTTGACAAAGCTCATTTCAAGATCGAGTTGTGTGAACTCTGGTTGTCTATCTCCTCTTGAATCTTCGTCTCTATAGCAACGGGCTATTTGAAAGTATTTATCAAATCCCGCTATCATTATAAGCTGTTTGTAAAGTTGTGGAGATTGGGGTAAGGCATAAAAAGATCCTTTATGGATCCTTGATGGTATTACAAAGTCTCTTGCGCCTTCTGGTGTTGATTTTACAAAAGTGGGAGTTTCTAGTTCTAAAAATTTTCTTTTTACTAAAAAATTCCTAATAAGATGAGTAGCATGACATCTTAAAATAATCTTATTTTTTAATGAATCTCTTCTTAAATCCAAGTATCTATATTCAAGTTTTGAGTTTTCACTTGCATTATTGTCATCTTCTATCATAAACGGCAATTCATTACACTTTGAGATAATTTCAATGTTTTTTGCCAATATTTCAAAATGTCCCGTTTTCATATTTGTGTTTATCATGTTGGAAGGTCTTTTGATCAATATTCCTTGAATTTTAATGCAATATTCAAGTTTTATTTTTTCTGCGATTTTTAAAAGGTGTTCTTTGGTTATCAGAACTTGAGCTTTTTCATATCTGTCTCTTATGTTTAGAAAGGTAAATTTTCCGTGGTGTCTAATTTTTTTTACCCAAGCATTTATTTCAACTTTTTTGTTTATCAATTTTTCATTCAATTCATTGCATTTGATAACTTTAAACATAATTCAACTCACTATTATATTATAAATTTCTTTGTCTGTTTTTGCATTTAAAATTTCTTTTTTGTACAGATCAACTTTTCCCACTACAGATGCTAAAATTCTGGGGTAGCTAACATAATCTTTTGCTGGGCACAATATTAATATAAAAACATGGCTTAAATTCTTGTCAAGAGCATTAAAGTCGATCCCCTCATGGCTTATTCCTATTGCAATATGTATTTTTGAGATTAAATTTGTTTTTAAATGGGGAATAGCAAAGCCTTCTTTTAGTGCAGTAGTAATTAATTTTTCTCTTTCCATTAAATCTTGAAATATTCTTTCTTTATCAATTTCAATGTTTATTACGCTTAAAAGTTCTCTTAGCACATCAGCTTTATTGCTTGCTTTTAATTCTAGAATAATGTTTTCCTTTTTTAACCTTTTATTTAGTTTGATATTGCTAAGGATTTTATCATAATTTATTGAGTAATCTAGTTTTTTTGCTCTTAAAGAGACCGTTTCAACTTCTTTGGTTATTTTTTCTAGGTTTAAGATTGTTTCTCTAAAAAGATCTTGTATTATAATTAAATGATTGTTTGGGCATTCAAATGTAATTTTGCTACCTTCGCGCTTTATTGAGAAAGATATATTGTTTTTTCTTGCATTAATATATTGTGAAGAATCATTTTTAATTTGTTGTGTGAAAAAACCTTCTTTTCTTAATTCATTTTTCAAGTCCCATATAAGAATTTTGGCTAAGTTGTCATATTCAAATGATACACAGATATGTGTATTTTGATCTATTGTAAGCTCTTTTTTAAGCCCGCTTTTGTTTATTTTGAATAAAAAGTTTATTATGGGTGTTGCAATGATTGTTGGCAAAAATACCATTATTATTATAATTCCAAATATTTTTTGGCTAATAAATCCTGAAGATAATGCTACATTTGCCATAATAAGTGAAACTTCTCCTCTTGGGACCATTCCGGTTGCAATTTTTAAGGCTCCAAGTTTGTTAAATCCCAAAAAGAGTGCTGGAATAAAGCAAAATGTACTTTTAGTAATTATTGCTATTGCGCTAATTGCTGATCCTAGAATAAGAACTTCTTTTGAGAGTATTTCATTAATGTCTGACATAAGTCCAATTGATGTGAAAAAGATTGGGATAAAAAATCTTTCAAAGATTGTTAGTTTATCTTGAATTACATATACAATGTCTGTTTTTGACATGGCAAGCCCAAATACGTAAGCACCAACTACAAAAGACATTCCTAGATTTTGAAAAATACTTGCAATAGTAAAGGTTAGAGAGAGTGTTATTACAGTTGCTAAGGTGACACTGTTTAATTTTTTCAGCAGTCTTGAAAGTGTTTCTGATATATATATTAAAGAGAAAGTTAAGCATAGCCAAATTAGTATATTTTGAATTATGGTTTTGATTGAGCTTGCTATATCAAGATCTGATATAGATCTTGATATAGTTATTACACTTGTAAGCATGAGCATTGAAAGTACATCATCAATAATTGAAGTTGAGATTATTGTCACTCCTTCTGAAGTACTCATTTTTTTCTTTGCCGAGAGTATGCTTGCTGCAATTCCTGCTGATGTTGGAGTTCCAATTATTCCAATAAAAAGTGAGGTTGGACTTATTAGAGGAACATTAAAAATTATGCTGGCCATTAGTACAAAACTTGTAAAGGTGCCAACAACTTCTGTTATTCCAATAATTCCTCCGCGTGGCAAAAATTTGATAAACAATTTTAAGTCAGTTTCAAGTCCTGCTGTGAAAAGTAGTATTATTGAAGCTATGGTAGAGATTGCAAATATTTTTTCATTTATTAAATAATTTTCTCCAATTGGAGTTATCCCTAATGGGAATAATAAAGGTATTTTAATTTTTCCAAAGGCATTCGGGCTTAGAATTATTCCTGCTGTTATTTGTCCTATTACTTTTGGAATCCCTATTTTAGTTACTAGATTACCTAACGAAATAGATGAGATTACAATGATTGCCAGACTCATGACAAAAGATGACATATTTACCTCAATGTCATAATTTGTTGAGTATGAAAATAGAAGATTAGGTAAGTACAGCAATACTGTTATGTAAAAAATTTTTTTATTCATTTTTCAAGCTCTTTTGAAAAATTATATTTTAGTAAGCTTAACAAATTTTTAATTGCCATTTTTTCTTTTTTCCCTGCGACTGTTATTTTTACTTTTTCTTTGTATATTATTCCCAATATGATAATTTCGATTTTGGATTTTGTGTCAGCTTTTCTGCCATCTTTTGTTGTTATTTTTATATTGCACGAAGAGTGTTTATTTGCAAATTTAGCAAGCATGTTTGCTGATCTTGAATGTATTCCATCTTTATTTATTATTTCAATTTCTACTTCTTGCATTTTTTATTTATCTTGTTTATTGTTTTTTTTCTCTTTTTCTTTAATTGCTGTTTTGTAAAGTTTTTCTATTGAGCTCTCAATAAGGTTGAGAAGTATTTTACCATCTTCTCTTATGTGTATTATTTTTCCCCAATTAAAATGAGCATGTGCGTCGAATTCAAAAAGTTCACGTTCTTTTTTGATTGTAATTTTTAAATTTTCTACATGTTTTTTGATATGAGTATCAAATTTTTCTAGTTTTTTGAGAATAAAGACTTTTTCATTCTCATTTAAGTTAAAATTAACTGCTTGAATTTTAGGTTCCATAATATATTCTTCCTTTTTCAGATTTTAATTCATTTCTATACTTGTTTACTGTTCTTCTAGAAATAGAGATTCCTTTGGATTCCAGTATAGCAGAAATTGCTTTATCTGACATCTTTTCATTTACTTCTAACAGCTTTTTTACTGTTATTTTAATGCTTAATTTTGAAAATTCATTTGTTCTTGCTCCACCAACAGAGCTAAAGAGATCTTTGATTAATACTGTACCCCATTCACATTTTAAATATTTATTTTTTATTGCTCTTGATATTGTTGATTTTGATACATTGATTTTTTCTGACAAAATACTTAAGTTCATTGGCCTTAAGCTTTTAAAACCCCTTTTTAGAAATTCTTTTTGCAGTGTATATATAGCTATTCCTATTTTTGCAAGTATTTCGTCTCTATATCTTAATGATTCGATTAACCATTTTGCTTTTTTTTGTTTTTTGAGATTTGCAGCTGTCCTTTTAAGCTCTTTTTTAAAGATATTAACTTCTTTAATTTTAATTTCAAATTTGTTATTGTGGTTTATTATTAATATATCTGGGTCAACATAGAAATTAGTGTCGTCTGGATCTTTAAATTCTAGTGTTGGGTTGGGGTTAAGTTTTTGTCTGATAATTTCTAAAGCCTTGTTAAATTCTTTACTTCTTATTTTAAGTTCTTCTTTTAACTTTTCTTGAGTTTTTTCAAGAAGTTCTGCTTTTTCAAGAATTTTAATAATATTACTTTCTAATTTATGATGCTTTGCTTGCAAAATTAAAGATTCTATTATATTGGGAACACAAATTCCAATTGGATCAAATTTCTGAATAAGTTCAATTATTTTTTTTACTTTTTCTTTTTCTTCCTTTTTAAAAAGATCGTAAGGGTTTATTATATGAAAACCTTTGTTGTTTAGATTGTTTATTAATATCTCACCTATTTTAAGTTCATCTTCATTTATTCTTTGAATTCTTAATTGTAGCAAAAGGTGCTCTTTTAAAGAAATATTTGTTTGTGTTTTTTCAAGAGCTATGTCGTGTTGATTTTTTATAAAACCATCTTCTTTATAAAATTTTTTTTTAAATATATATGTTTTCAATGTTTCAAAAAATATTTTATTTGAGTCTATTTCTAGGCATTCGTTATTTTCACTTTCTTCTAATATAAGCTGTGTCAATTCTTTTTTATTAAGGCTCAATATTTTCATTGTTTGTATTTGAATTGAGTTTAAATTTTGAGATAATTTTAGTTTTTGTTTAATCATATTTATATTAATGTATAAAAAAATCCGCTAAGTATAATTATTAATGCTGGGCTTATTTTATTATAAAAAAATAAAATAAAAAAATTAATTCCTATAATAGTTAAGGTTTTTAAAAACTCTGTTTTGTCGTTTTCTATCTTTAAATATGTGTTTTCAAGCAAAATGATTATTGTAATTATCCATAGTGCAACAATAATAGGTGTTAGATTTTCTAGGCAATAATTTAAAAAATTGATTTTGTGGAGAATTAGGAGGATTATTATCATTATTATTATTGGAGCTGTTATTAATGCTACAGTGGCAATTATTGCTCCTAATATTCCTGCAGTTTTCATTCCAACGTATGTTGCTATGTTTGTGGCAATAGGTCCTGGGGTTATTCTTGATATTGTAATCATATTTACAAATTCTTCTTTTGTTATCCACTGTTTATTATTAATTATTTCATTGTTTATTATAGCTGCAATTCCATTGCCGCCTCCGAAATTTAATAATCCGATTTTTAAAAATGTAATGAATAAATTTATTAAAATCAACCGATATCCTTTTTCTACTTAGTTAATATTTTTTTTATTGTTATATATTTTAATGTGTATATTAAAAAGAAAATTAGCAGTATATATGATATTCTTATTTTTAATTTAAAAATTGCAAAAATTACAAGAAAACATATTGTCCATTTTATTAAAGAATTATTCAACATTTTTTTTGAAAATTTTAAAACAACCGTTAGCATTATAATAATTGAAGAGATTTTTGCACCTTCAAGAAATTTTTCAACATGTATGTTGTTTGGTACTAATTTTAGGTAAAGGAAAACCAGTATTATTGCAATCATGGAAGGTAAAATACCGGCAATAACGAGTAAAAGTGCACATGGGAAACCCCCAAATTTTCTTCCTATTAGGAATACAAAATTAATCGCTGTAACTCCAGGAATAACATTTGATGTTGCTAGTATTTTATTAAAGTCGCTCTCAGATATTATTTTTCTTTTTTTAACAAATATTTTTTTAAGCTCAGATATAATTATTAATCCTCCGCCAATTGTAAGTGTTGTTGTTTTAAAGACAAGTAAAAACAAGTCTAAGATTTCATATAAACTTTTTTGTTTCTTTTTATTCATTTGTTTTATCAAATTTAGTAAAAACCTTTGGTAAACATTCTACCACAAATATTTTTTGTAATGTGCATTTTATTGTTGAAAAGCGTGATGAAAACGTGCTTTATTGTGGCTTTAAAACATTGACATGTTGTTTGTTTTTACTAGAGTTTTTGTTGGAAAGGTTTGCTTGTTTTTTGTGCTATAATTCAATTAATTTATGTGAAGCTTAGAAGGAAAGTTTAGTTTGTTTAAGGAGTTTTTTATATTTCAAGATTATTTTAATCATATTATTGAGGGTGTATTAGGTTATGGTCTAAAAGTTTCGATTGCTATAGCGCTGTGGTATTTTTTAAAGTTAATAGTTAAGAAAATGGGTAAAATCTTATTTAAGACTTTGGAAAAGTCTAGATTGGAGGAGAAACTAGAAGCTACAGTTTTTAACTTTTTAAAATC
Organism: Borreliella valaisiana VS116; assembly: GCF_000170955.2. NCBI lineage: Bacteria > Pseudomonadati > Spirochaetota > Spirochaetia > Spirochaetales > Borreliaceae > Borreliella > Borreliella valaisiana. The sequence continues at coordinate 474,078 of NZ_ABCY02000001.1, forward strand.
TTTTTTCAAAATATTAACAGATTTTGTTATTGTTTTAATAATATTGCCATATCTTGGAGTACCTATAACATCTATTATTGCTGTATTTGGATCATTAGGTATTGCTATTGGGCTTGCTGCTCAGGGTATTTTATCTAATTTTGTTAGCGGAATTATTGTTTTAAATTCTAAATTTTTTAAGTGTGGAGATCACATTAAATGTGAAGATGTTGAGGGTTTGGTTGAGAATATCCAAATTTTTTTTACCACACTTAAAACATTTGACGAAGAAATTATTAAAATTCCAAACAGTAAGCTTACATCCAATTCCGTTGTTAATTTTTCGGCAAATCCTAGAAGAAGAGTTGTTTTTTCTTTTCAAGTTCCCCATGATACAAATATTGGTTTATTAAAAGATAAAATAGAGGATTTAGTGATTTTTAATAATAAAAAATTTAATGTTGAGATTTGTTCTCCTACTCTTATTGTCAAAAAATATACTCCTTGTTATATAGTTGTGCAAGTTCGATTTTTTGTTAATACAGAGATTTTTTGGGATTTTCAATATTTTATTGGTGAAGCTATTAAAAATGTTTTATTGGATATGAAAATTAAGTTTCCAATGTATTTTATACCTTTTGAAAAGCTATATTAATGATTTTTTCTTGCAATAATTTCTGAGTAATAATTTTCAATTTTTTTTGTAAAAAAATGACTTGAAAATTTAGTAGAGTATTTTTTTGCATTTTGTTTAAATGTTTTTAGTGTTTCATCATCTTTTATTACTTTGTCTATGTACTGAGATAAATTTTCACACTTTTTTATTAAAAAGCCGTTTATTCCTTCTTTTATTACGTCTTTATATATATAATCATTTATTAAAATAGCAGGTATTCCAGCAGTTAGTGCTTCTATTACTGTCATTGGATATACCTCGCTTTTTGACAGACTGGCAAAAATATCAGAAATTTTGTAGTAGTAGCATATTTCTTCCCAAGGAATTGTTCCTATTAGCAATATTTGTTTTTCAAGTCCATGTTTGATGCTAAAATTTTTTATTTCCTTTTCTTCGCTTCCTTTGCCAATAATAATAAGCTTATAATTTTTATTTTGTATTAAAAGGTCTTTTAAATGCATTACTAATGAATTTATGTTTTTTTCTTTATTTATTCTCCCAACAAATATGATTATTTTGTCTGTTTGCTTTATATTATGCTTTTTCAAAATTTCATCTTTTTTTTCTTTGCTTAGAGTTTTTATGAAAAGCTTTCTATCAACCCCATTTGGAATTATTTTATAGTTAGCATTATTTGAAAGGTGGAAATATCTCTCTTTTGCTTTGCTTGATGGATAAATAAAATATTTTATTTTATTATAATGTTTTCGTATCATTTTGTCTGGTTTAACAAAATGTTTAAAAATTCCTAAGTAATGCAAATAATGATCCCACATTGTATGGCTTGTGTGAACTATTGGTATGTTTTGTTTTAATGCAATTTGTTTTCCAATTTTTCCCATAGAAAACTCGGAGTGAGTATGAATGATGTCTGGTTTATAGCTTTGTATTATTTTAGATATTTTTCTTTTATTGGGAAAAGCTATTACAGCATCAAGTTTTTTATTTATTTGAATGGATGAACATCTGTAAACATTTTTTTCGTTTAAAGATTTCTTAGATTTTGGACAAAATATGTAAACTTCATAGCCATTTTTTTCAAATCCTTCTTTAATTTGCTTTATTGAGGTTGCCACTCCATTTTTTTCTGGGATATACGTATCTGTAAATATTGCAACTTTCATATTCTCCTCCTAGCTTAAGTATAATATATTTGGCACTTGGATTATAATTTACTTTGATGCAAGTGGTTTATTTATTGTTGGGTAGTGAGCAAGGTTTAAAAGAAGCTTATTTAAAAGAACTATTAATCAAGATGGATGCTTTTAAATCAGAAGTTTCAGTTACTAAAATTTTTTTGTCAGAACTCTCGGTTGTAGAATTTGCTGAGAAGTTGTTTTCCAATTCTTTTTTTTCAAAAAAGGAAATTTTTATTGTCTATGAGGCTGAACTTTTAAAAGCAGGAAAAGATTTAGAACTAGTATATAATGCAATTTTAAAGTCTAACAATAAAACTATTATTTTTGTTTCTAGCAGTAATACATGTAATATTGATTTTAAGAATAAGCTTAAGTTTATAAAAAAAGTTTTTTATGAGATTTCTGATGATGATAAATTTACATTTGTAAAAAGAAATTTTTTTAGTCTTAATATTAAAATTACAGATTCTGCAATAAATCTAATGCTTTTAATGCTAAATTCAGATACTAAAATTTTGAAATTTTATATAGATTCTTTTGCGCTTTTTGCTAAGAACAACACCATTGATGAGGAAGATATAACTTCTTGGATTAGTTTTGTTAGATTTGAAAATACTTTTTCTTTATTTAATTCAATTTTAAAAAAGGATATGGCTCATTCTTTGATAAAGATTAAGTCTATTTTGGACCAGGGAGAAGATTTGCTTAGTATCTTAATGAGTCTTATTTGGCAATTTAAAAGATTATTAAAGGTGCAAATAGATTATAAGACATGTGGAAGTTTGCAGAGTGCATTGAATAAAAATAAAATTTTTTTTTCATTAAATAAAATTTATAGAGTAGGGGTTAAAAATTATTCTATTGCAGAAATAAAAATTATTTTGAAAATTTTATATAGGTTTGATTTATACTTGAGGATTTATTCTAAAAATATTCATCAAAATTTGTCATATTTTTTAATATTTTCAATCTTAAAGCTTAATAATAATTTTTTAATGCATTGTTCTACAGAGCCAAAATTTAATTTTTAATGTATGAAGCAAAAATTAAGTTGGATTATATTGTTTTGTTTTTTATCTTGTAAATCTGAATCTAGATTGGCAGAAATTGTTTTAATAAAGTTTCTTGATTCTATTAAAAATTTTCAAAACAGTCCCGAAATATTTTTTGGTTATTTGAATATTCCAAACGATGATGATCTGAGAGCAAAAATTTATGGGTTAAAATTTCAGGCAAAAGATGATTTTATTTTTTATCCTTTGTTTTTTAATAATCTAAGATATGAAATAATAAGTAAAAAAAATATTTCTAATGGCTTTGAATTTGAAGTTATTATTAAAAATGTTAACTTTCAAAACGGGATCGAAAAATTTTTGGTTAAATTAAATAAAATTGAAGGAAAATCTTCAAAGATTAAAAATTTAGAAAAAAAAGAGCGTAAAAAAATATTTGATAATTTAATAAATGAAGTTGTTGAAGAGTTAAATAATTTTGATTACACCGAGATTGTTCATTTTTTTAGGGTAGTCAAGAGTTCTTCTGAAGGCTATAAAATAGAGCTTTTGGGAGATGTTTTAAATATACAAGTTAGAAACAAGCTTATTAATGATCTTTTTTTAGTTTTATCGCCTGGAATTTCAAATAGTGTTTTAATTTTAAAAAATATTAATAAATAATAATCTATTTTAAAATTTTGTAATTTTATCGTTAATTTATATAGGTTATGTAAAATTTAAATTGAATTTAAAATTTATTTACCGTGATTATGAATTTTTATTGCAAATTCTTTTATTCTTTTTGCAAGTTGAATATTTACTTTTATTTTTTCTGAAATTTCATTTTCACTTAAAGGTAGTATATCTTTATAGGTTCCAATTGATTTTAATATTTTTTGTGCTGTTTTTTCTCCAATTCCATGTATTTTTGTGTACAATAGAGTTATGTTTTCCCTTCTTTTTTTGTTAAATCCGTTAGCTTTTCTGTGTGCTTCATCTCTTACATTTTGTAGTATTCTAAGAGCAGGATGTCCTTGAGGTAGATTTATTCCTTTTTTGTTGGTTATTAAGAATATTGTTTCGTGTTTTTTTGCCAATGAGCAGACTTTAACTTTATTTTCTATTTTTAGTCCTTTTAAGATAGAAAAAGCAGCATTTAATTGTCCTTTTCCTCCGTCAATTAAAATTAAATTTGGTAGTTCTAAGTTTTTATTGATTATTTCTGAATATCTTCTTGAGATTACTTCCTTTATTGCCTTAAAGTCGTCAATTTCTCCTTTTAATAGCGAGTTTAGCTTGTAAAGCTTGTAGTTTTCTTTAAAAGGAATTCCCATTTTAAAAGTAACCATAGAAGCTACTGTTTCTTGACCTTTAAGATGAGCAATGTCAAATCCTTCAATTATTTTGGGAAGTTTGTCCATTTCTAGAAAAATTTTCAAACTCTCAAGTGCTTTGTTGCTTTTATTTTCATATTCTCTTAAGGATAATTCAGCATTAGATATAGCCATTTCCATTATTTTTAAAATTTCTTCTGTTTCTTTGTAAATAATTTCTGTTTTTGTATTTTTAATTTCATTTATTAGTTTTTCAACATTTTTAGTGTCGATATCTTTGAGAAAAATATGAATTTTGTCTGGTACTACCATATTAATAGATGTGTAATATTGAGTTAAAAATTGTAAAATCAATTCATTTTGTTTACATATACTCTCATCAAAGTTTGCGTCTCTTTCAACTAATTTTCCATTTCTGTATTTTAACACTATTATTGTATTTATATTTTCTCCTGGATGAACATGTACATAGTCTATGTTTAAATTATTGGTTTTTGTAACGATTTGGACTTGATTAATTTCTATTAAGGAACTTTTAGTTTCTCTCAATTTAATAGCGGTTTCAAAATCTTCTTTTTGTATGGCAAGTTTTAATTTAATGTCAATTTGGCTTAATATTTCGGATGTATTTCCGCTTAGTATGGATTTTGCTTTATCTAATTCTTTTTGATATTCTTTTTCAAGGTTTTCTTTGTAGCATACCCCAAGGCACTGTCCCATGTGGTAATATAAACAAGGAACATTGGATTTTTTTTTACATTTTCTAATTTTAAATGTTTTGTTAATAAAATCTAGAACTTGGTCTAATTTTTTTACATTAGTAAATGGTCCAAAATATTCGCTTTGGTCATTAATTATTTTTCTAGTTTTGAAAATTCTTGGATATTTTTCATGGGTTATTCTTACCATGGGATAACCTTTTCCGTCTTTTAATTTTACATTGTAATCAGGCTTATGAGTTTTGATTAGATTGCATTCTAAAAGCAATGCTTCGTATTCGCTGTTTGTTGTAATAACTTCTATTGATTTTACATTTTTCATTAGTATTTTAATTTTGTGACTATTTTTTTCTAAAAAATAACTTTTAATTCTTGATCTTAGATTTTTTGCTTTTCCAATATAGAGTATTTTTTTGTTTTCATTTAACATTTTATAGCAACCGCTTGTAGTTGGTAATTGTGTTACTTTTTCGAATAAACTTGCGAGGTTCTCTTTCATAATGTCAGACGGTTTTTAGATTTTAGAAATCATCTTGTGATATAATATTGTATCATAAAGACAGTTTGTTTTATGTTCTGAGGTATTTAAAAATATGAATAATAACAAATAAAAGGTCAAAAATGAGATTAATTTTAATGCTCTTGCTATTTTTTTTGTGCTTTTCTATTCTTTTATCTCAAGAATTGAAGTTAATACTTGATTCAAAAAAAAATTTTAAATTTATTCAAGATTCTAGCAATATTACTTTTGAAAGGGATATGAGGGGTTTGCTTGGTATTTATTTGGATAGATATAAAACTGTTTTGGATTTAAATAATATTGATTTACGCTTAGAAATTGGAAGGGATAACAAATTAAAAGACACATCTTCAAACTATTTAGTTAGTTCAGAAAGTTTGAGAGTTTCAAATGAATTTCGTAATGTCTCTAACGGTTCTTTAATTTTTTATTCAAATCAAAATCCTGTTAAGTTTAAGCCATTGACAAAGAAAGCTTTCTTTTCTTCAGGTAATACTGTTTCTGATTTTACTATTAAGTTTTGGGTATATCGAACAACTTCTGTTACAGGAGAAATTATTTTTAGTTGGGATGGCTATAAAAATATTAATAATTTATGGGTAGATCAGTCTATTAGATTAGAAAGTGATGAGGGTAATTTTGTTTGGGTTTTAAACAATGTCTTTTTAAAAGACAATAAAAATCCTATTAAAATTAGAATGAAAAGCAATGATGATTTTATTCCAAAGAAATGGCATTTACATACTTTAAGATATAGGCAAAGGGATGGCATACTTGAGTATTTAATAGATTCTAAACCTCAGGCAATAGAATATATAACAAATGACAAGAAGGAAGGATCAGGATATTTATTAAGTATTGGCAATTTTATTGATTTTACCTTGGGAACTTATTTTACTGGTGCGGTTGAGAATTTGGAAATACATAAAAGTTTTGAAGAGGTTAGTAATGCTTTTTTTTCAAAGAATATGGGATATATTATTACAGAGCCTATTAAGCTTTCTAAATATTATTCTCAAGTATTATCCTTTGATGTTGATTCTAATGTTCCTAAGGATACAGAGATTGTTTATTATTACAGATTAGATAATAAAGTATTTTATGATACAGATAGCTATGGAAATATTAAGAAAAATTTAACTGGAGCGTGGATTCATTTTGATCCCAAAAAAGATTTTCCAGATTCAAAGATATCAAAATATATTCAAATAAAAGTTGAATTTTATCCTAGTGGGGATTCTGTTAGCAGTCCTTCTCTTTATAGTATGTCGATTACTTATGTTCCTGAAGCAGCTCCATTTCCCCCTGTGATAACAAAAGTTATTCCGGGCTCTAGAGAAGTTTTTATTGAGTGGATTCCTGTTATTAATAGTAGTGTTGAAGGGTATTATATTTATATTGGTGTTGCCTCTGGTAATTATCATGGAAAAACCGGCGGTGTTTTAACTTCTCCTATTGATGTTGGAAATCAAACTTCTTTTAAGATTACAGGACTAGAAGATGGAAGGCTTTATTATATTAGTATTGCTGCTTACAATTTAGATAAGAGTGTTAATAAAACTTCTTTTTCAAAGGAAATTTCTGTAAGACCTATGGAGATTTTTAAAAAATATGAATAATTTTAGTTTTGAAAAAGCTTTAAATTTTTATAAAAATGGTGACTTTAAAAGTTCTCTTGACAATTTGGATATTTTTGATGAGAATTTTGATTCTCTTTCGCTTAAAGCGCTTATTTATTTTAAAAAAAAGGATTATAAGGCTCTTTCATATGTGTTAAATACTTATCCTGTTATTTTGAGTGAATATAATTTTTTAGTTAAGCTTATAGATTATGGTAAAGTTGAAAAAAATAAAGATGATCTAAGTCCTTTTGAAAATTATAATTTGGGTGTTTTTTATTTTAATTTAAAAGAATATGAACTTGCGTTAAGTTGTTTTTTGAAAGCTAAAGAGCAAAAACCTGATTTTATACAAGCTTTAAACAATAGTGCTGTCTTATTTGAAATGTTGGGCAACAAAGATGAGGCTTTGAAATTATTTTTTGAGGCTAGAGATTTGGAACAAAACAATTCTCTTGTTAAGCTTAATATTTGGATTTTAAAAAATATCAAATCTCTTGAAATAGTAAGCTTTTTGAAAGTAGAAGAAATTTTTTTTGATGCCAATCTTGCTCTTGTTGTTAATTATTTAATGTATTATTTTTATTCTATTGGAGAAATAAGCAGGGCTATTAGGCTTTCTGAAAAATTTTTAACAGATTCTTATTATTCTAAGTATATTTGGCACAATAGAGCAACTATTTTCCATAAAATAGGCAACATGACTCAAGCTACAGCATCTTATGTTAAAGCCATTTTGAATTTTTCAAATATTTATACAATTTATAATATGCATATTGCAACAATTGAGCTTTTAAAATTTTCTCCTAAAAAGTCTATTGAGAGAATGGTTAATGATTATTCTAATTTAGATTTGATATATTTGTATGCAACCTTATTCTTTCTTAGAAATCGTGATCTTGAGGATGCCTATTTTTACATGAAAAAACTTTGTGAGCTTAATCCAGAGCCTTATTTAAAATTTTTAAAATTACTTGAGTCTAGCGAGGATATGTTAATTGAAAATCTGCTTGAAGAATTTGCACTATCTTTAAGAGTAAATCGGTATTTGGAGTATTTATTTTTTATTGACAATTCTTTAAATTTGAGAGACCCTATTTTTATTTTTGATCACAATATAAGGGTAAATACATATATTTGGAGAATTAAAGACGAGTGCATTGAATTAAAATTTAGCAATAATGAGGAAAAAATGGTTCAAGAGGTCTTAAATGAAGAATGTATTTATTCTGAAGTTGACATTTCTATTGGGGATTTTCAAAATTTAATAGAAGCTTATAAAGAGTTTAGAATGAATTATTAATATTTGCAGTTTATTTAGTTGACAATAATAATATCTCTAAGATAATATGTATTAATGTTGTAGGAGAGATGCCAGAGTGGCCGAATGGGGCTTCCTGCTAAGAAGTTGTCCTTTTAAAAGGGGACCATGGGTTCGAATCCCATTCTCTCCGTAATTATTTAAATCTTGACAGTGCGTACTTTATTTATTAAAATTTGTTTTATCTCTGGAGAGGTGGCAGAGTGGTTTAATGCTACGGTCTTGAAAACCGTTGTAGGTGTAAGCCTACCGTGAGTTCGAATCTCACCCTCTCCGTAATTGTTGTGTTTAATTTTAAGCATTAAAATTAAGAGTGTAAATGTTTCTTGTGTTGGTGTTCATTTTCTGTGTTTTCATGTATAGGGAATTGAAATTCGATTTTGTCGCAGTCATTACAATCAATTAAGAATGGATTGTAAAAAATTATAATTTGGTTATTTTTAAAGTAATATTTATATCTTGGAAAGATTGCTGTGAATTTTTTTTCCAATTCATTTGGGTTGAGTTTATCTTCTACGTTAAAATCTTTAATCTTATGTTTTAACTGTTCTTTTAATACGTTTATTAGAGAGTCTAGCTGATCTTTTGATATTATTTCTGAAATTTCTATTTTTTTGTTTCCTTTTAAGTTTAAGGAGTAATATTTTAAAAAAGAGTTTGATTCTTTTTCTTTGAAGGATTCTTTATATAGGATAGATGTAATGCCAATATTTTCATTTTTAAATACTGTAAAGCTGGAAAAATAAAAATATTCATTTTTTGAATTTTCGGTTTTTGATATTTTATTTTCGATATCTTTTTTCCATTTTTTTATAAAATTTTCAAATTCAAAGTTTGTATTTTCCATAAAAGGAATTTTTGCATCTATATTGAGAATATTATTGTTTTTTAGTATTTCTTTTTCTTTAATATTTTTAGTTTTAATTGTGAATTCAGAATTAACTTTCTTAGAGATTGATCTAGAGCATGATAAAATAGATAATATTAAAAGAAAAATTATTATTTTAGTTTTCACAACTTCTCCATTTTCTATTGAATGTTTTTATTGTAATAAATAGTAATTTTTATTACAATAAAAATTAATTGTTTGTGTCCATAGCTCAGTTGGATAGAGCGTTAGATTGCGATTCTTAAGGTCGGAGGTTCAAGTCCTCTTGGACACGAAAAATTTGTTAGTTTGGAGAGATGGCCGAGTGGCTTAAGGCGCACGCTTGGAAAGCGTGTATACAGTAAAATGTATCATGGGTTCGAATCCCATTCTCTCCGGTTCCTAGGACCCGTACTACTAAATGTTGCTGAATCCCGTCAGGACTGGAAGGTAGCAGCGGTAAGCGATTTTTTTGGTGAGTACGTAAGTCTTAGGTTTTATTTTGAGCCAAAATGTGATGCTTTGCTTTATGTTAAGATATGGATTTATCTTTTTGAAACTTTCAATCTTGTTATATTTTCTTAGGAAGCTTTTCTTTTTTAGATGTTTTTTATGCTTTATAAAATTCTTTGGTAATTCTTTTAAAGTAATAGTTCTGAAGTATAAATATGTTATATAGTATATGTTTATAGCATTTTGCTTATTAAAATATTGGGAGGTAAAAAGTTAATGGCGTCTTCAAGAGGCACTGCTCTTAAGAAACGCCCCAGAGATTTCAACTCTCTTGAAGGGCAAGATTTTGTTGTTGAGACTTTAAAGCATTCTATAGAAAAAAACAAAATAGCAAATGCTTATATCTTTTCAGGGCCAAGAGGTGTTGGTAAAACTTCATCAGCTAGGGCTTTTGCTAGATGTTTAAATTGTAAGAATGGTCCGACAGTTATGCCTTGTGGAGAGTGTAATAATTGTAAATCTATTGAGAATGATAGCAGTCTTGATGTTGTTGAAATTGATGGTGCTTCAAATACTTCGGTTCAAGATATTAGACAAATTAAAGAAGAGATAATGTTTCCTCCTGCAATTTCCAAATATAGAATATATATTATTGATGAAGTTCATATGCTTTCCAATTCTGCTTTTAATGCTCTTTTAAAAACAATTGAAGAGCCCCCAAATTATATTGTTTTTATTTTTGCTACTACAGAGTCACATAAGCTTCCAGAGACAATAAAAAGCAGATGTCAGCATTTTAGTTTTAAACTTTTATCGTTAGAAAAGATTTATAATATGCTTAAGAAGGTTTGTTTTGAGGATCATATTAAATATGAAGATGAGGCTTTAAAATGGATTGCATATAAAAGTAGTGGTAGTGTAAGAGATGCTTATACTCTTTTTGATCAGGTCGTTTCTTTTACTAATTCTGACATTAAATTAGATCAAATAAGATCTAAGATGGGCTTAACTAATGATGAATTTTTGGAGAAATTGTCAATTAGCATTCTTAGTGAGGATGTAAAAGAGTTAATTTGTGTTCTTGATTCTATTTTTTTGGCTGGGGTGTCTTATGAGCAATTTTTGCTAGATTCAATCGAATTTTTTAGAGAGGCATTATTTTTAAAGATAGGTATTAAAAATTTTGAGTTTATTGGAATTAAGTCTGAGGATTTGAGAAAGAAATTAATTGAGTTTGATTTAAATTATCTTGAGAGAATTATTGTTGTTTTGCTTGAAACCTACAGGGATTTGCAATTTTCAGTTAATCCAAGGTATGAGCTTGAAATTAATTTTATTAAAATTTTAAGACTTAAAAACTATATTCCAAATCATATTTTAATAAAACAAATTCAAAATCTTGAGGACAATTTGTTAGAAAATATAGCTTTAAATTCAAACAATTTTGATGTTTTAGTAAATAAGAATAGTAAAGACGGTGTAACTTTTATTTCAGAAAAGCCTAGCTTAGAATATGGATTTTCTGAAATAAAATCTTTAGAAAAAGAGGAATCTAGTTGTGATGAAAATTTGTCAACAAAAATTGATAAAAATCTTTTAAAGACTGATAGCATTGATGAGATTGATGAGATTTTCATTGAGGATGATGATTCAAGCAAAACAAATGATTTTATTGATATAAGAGATAAATTTATTTATATTGTTTCAAGATATATTCAAACTTTAGTTCATTCAGGAGAAGTTGTTATTGATGACAATGTTCTTTATTACAAGGTTTTTAGTGAATTTGAATATAATGAACTTCAAAATTATAAAAGTGAGATAAGATCTGAATTTTATAAAGAATTTCCCAATTTAAGTATTGTGTTTCAGAAAAATTTTAAAAACCTTGAAAAGGATTTTGAAAAATTAGAAACTGTAAAAAATATTTTTGGAGCAAGTGAAGTTTTGGAGGGATAAAAATATGGCAGTAAATCCGTTAGATTTTTTGAAAAATATGTCTAGTGTTAAGAATAATATTGATAATATTAAAAAGGAAATGTCTAAAATTACTGTTTGTGGTAAAGCGGGTAGCGATATTGTTACTATTGAGATGGATGGCGAATTTAATGTTAAAAAAGTTTCAATTAATAAGGAATTTTTTGATGATTTAGACAATGATGCTTTTGAGCAAATGGTTAAATCTGCTTTAAATGATGCTGTTTCAAAGGTTAAAGAAGAAATAAAATTAAAAACTATGGGGGTTCTTCCTTTTGGAATGTAGTTGTTAATTTTGTAAAAGTTATATTTTGATTTTTTAATATAATGTTAAGCGCTTTATAATCTATAGTATTCCGTATAAATTTAATTAATTAGATATGATTTAGGTATTGAGTAAGTATTTTTATTTATTTAATTATTTTTAAATGCATGTCCTAAACCTAGGAGGATTTTATGTCAATGTTATTGCAAAAAACTTTATGTATTATTAAACCAGATGGAGTTAGGAGGGGTTTGATTGGTGATGTAGTTGCAAGATTTGAAAAGGTAGGTTTAAAAATGGTAGCTGCTAAAATGCTTATTGTTGATGAGAGTTTAGCAAAAAAACATTATTTGTATGATGATATTGCTTTTAGGCATAGTGAGGCAGTTTGGAAGTCTTTAATTGAATTTATTTCAAATTCACCCGTTTTTGCATTTGTTGTTGAAGGAGTTGAAAGCATTGAGGTTGTTAGAAAGCTTTGTGGTGCTACTGAGCCAAAATTAGCTATTCCTGGAACAATACGAGGAGATTTTTCTCATCACAGTTTTAGATATTCAAATGAAAAAGGTTTTTCAATTTATAATGTGATTCATGCATCTGCAAATGAGGTCGATGCGATTCGTGAAATACCAATTTGGTTTAAAGATAGTGAAATTTTAAACTATAAAAGAGATGATGAATGTGAACATTATTATTGTTAATTTTTATAAATTGATTTCTTTAAAGGTATAAATTTTAAATTGCCAATTTAATTCCAATCTAAAATAAGAACAATTTTTGTACTTTTGTTGAATTTTTTACATTTTTAGGAGAATTTTTATACGAAAGACTGTTTTTAAGAGTGGTGTTTTTATTTTGCTTTCATGCTTTACATTATAATTGATTATGTAAATAAATTTTGTTTGATAAGGTTTTTAATGTTATGTTTAATATATTTTTAATTAAAATAAGAAATTTTTAGTCTTGTAAAAAATGTTTATGAGAATACTTAAGCTTTATTCGTTATTTTTGTTTTTTGCTTGTACTTTCGATTATGATGAATATTCTAATAGGTCTGATGTGGCTAAAAAATTTCCTTCAATACAAATATTAGGAATCAAGTATTATGATGTTGTATACAATAAAGAGCAAGCTGTTTTAGAGTCTTTAAGTTTTAGTTATTTTAATGACTATAAAATTTATAAGGCAGAGAATGGTAGGTTTTTATATCATTCGCTAGATAATGAAATTTCAGGTAAGTTTAATAATTTGGAAGGTTCTTATATTACAAAGGATTTGGATATGAGAGATTCCGTAGAATTTAAAATAGAGGATAAAAATAATTACTATTTGCTTAATTCAAATAGGCTTTTATGGAAGAATAAAGACAAAAAATTGCAATCTCCTCCAAATGAGCTAGTATTAATTAGATTTAATGATAGCAAAATAAAAGGAAAAGGATTTTCTTATTTTATAAAGAGCAATATTTTTTATTTTGATTCTGGGGTTGAAGGGATCATGAATTGAAGGATTTAATTTTAATATGGATTTTTATTATTTTTGTTAACAATATTCAAGCAGTGCAAATAGAATCTGAATCTGAAAAGCTTAAAGGAGGCGAAGAAAAAAATACTAGTTTTACCTTTAAGTCAGATTTTGCACAAGGGGTAGTGTCTTCTTTTTATAAAAAAATTGTTTTAAAAGGAAATTCAGAGGTTATTTCGTCAGATTTTAAACTTAGAGCAGATGAAATTGAAATTTATGGAGAAAATGGTTCTTATCTTGAGGCTCGAGGTAATGTTTTTTATGAAGATTATAAGAATAAGATGCATGTTAAAGCTCAGTTTTTGTTTTTTAATAGAAAATTAGATAATTTTTATCTTCAAAAAGGAGTTGAGCTTGAAGACTTAGAAAATAATATGGTTATTAAAGCAGAAAGAGTTGAAGGCAGTAATAAAGCTAATGTTTATATTATGCAATATTCTGTTAAAATATATAAGGATGATACTTTTGCAAGAGCTGAGAATGGGACTTATAATAAAGAAGAAAAAGAAATGATTCTTGAAGGGGTTCCAGTAATTTACCAGAAAGATAACTATTATTCTGCTTCAAGAATAATTTTTAATACAAAAACTAATAGGTATAAACTTGAGGGAAGTGTTGAGGGAGAGTTTACTCAAGTTGAAAATGATGTTTCTGAAGAAAAAAAATAAAATAAAAGAGATCAAGGAAAATCTTGATCTTAATTCTGTTAATAATGTTGTTTTAAAAGCAGATAATATTGTTAAAAAGTATGGTGAAAAATTTGCTATTAATGGTATCACGATCGATATTCATAAGGGCGAAGTTGTGGGGCTTCTTGGTCCAAATGGAGCCGGAAAAACAACAACATTTTATACTATTGTAGGTTTTATTAGGCCTAATGCGGGCAAAGTTTTAATAAATGATTACAACATCTCATCTCTTAATATGTATGAACGTGCTCGGATAGGAATTGTGTATCTTCCTCAAGATGCTTCAATTTTTAGAGAACTTACAGTTGAAGAGAATATTATGGTTGCTTTAGAGAGAAGAGAGGATTTATCTAAGGCTGAGCGAAAAATAGAACTTGTGAATTTACTTAAAGAATTTGAGATAAAAAGAATACAAAACCAAAAAGCTTATACTCTTTCTGGGGGAGAGAGAAGGCGTGCAGAGATAGCAAGGGCTTTGGCTGTAAATCCCTATTTTTTGCTCTTAGATGAACCTTTTGCTGGTATTGATCCTATTGCGATTGGGGATATAAAGAATATAATAAAAATTTTAAAAGAAAGAAACATTGGTGTTCTTATTACTGATCATAATGTAAGAGATGCTTTTGATATAATCGATAGAGCTTATATTGTTTATCAGGGGCAAGTGCTTGATGAGGGTGATGTTAATTATATAATAAGCAGTGAAAAGGCCAAGAAGCTTTATTTGGGAGAAGAATTTAGATTATGAAAACAATAGATCATGAACTTTATTATGAATTTAGAGTAGCTGATGATGTTAAAATGATTTATACCAAAAAACCTTTTAGTCTAAATTTAAGAGAACTTAGTAATGATAATTTAAATTTTGTTCCCAAGTCAAAGAAAATAAAATATTTAAAGCAATTACATACAGATATTATTTATAAAGTTGAAGATGATTTTATAAATTTTCAAGAAGGAGATGGTCTAATATCTAGTTCTTTAGATGTAGCTCTTGTTGCATACTTTGCAGATTGTCTTCCAATATACTTTTATGATTCAGTAAAAAAATTTATAGGAATTATTCACAGTGGATATAAAGGAAGCTTTAACTTGATTATTTTAAAAATGTTGTTTATGTTTGAAAAAATGGGATCAACTTTTGAAGATTTAAAAATTGTTTTTGGACCTTATAATAGATCTTGTTGTTATGAAGTTTCTGAAATTTTCTTGAAAGAAGTAAGTAATAAATTTAGTAAAGATTTATTAGATACTGCTTTTGTGAAAAGAGATGGTAAAATATACTTTGATAATGCTAGTTTTAATTTGAGCTTGCTTTCTAGTTTTAATTTAAATATTTATAATTCAAAAATTTGTACGTATTGTTTGGAAAATCTTTATTCTTATAGAAGATTAAGGGAAGGTCAAAGTTATGCTTTGATTTGGAGAATTTGATTTGAATGTAAGAGATTTGTCTTTTAAGCTTAATTCAATTTTTGATATAAAGAAGTATGAGCATGTTGATAAAAATTTAAACGGTCTTCAAGTAGGAAGTCTTGATGCCAAGGTTAGCAAAGTTGCCTTTGCTGTTGATGCTAGCTATTCAGTTTTAAAAGAAGCAAAAGGAAATGATTTTTTAATTACGCATCATGGTATTTTTTGGTCAAAAAAAGAGCGTATTGTTTCTAATATGTATGATAAGATGAAATTTTTGATTGAAAATAATTTAGCTCTTTATTCGGTGCACTTGCCTATGGATGCTCATTCTATTTATTCACATAGCAAAGTGTTTGCAGATTTTTTAGGATTAAAAAATCCTTTTGCTTTTGCAAATTATGGGGGGTTTAATCTAGGAGTTATTGCTGATTCTTCTTTTAGCTTTTCTGAAATTTTGGAAAAAATTAAAAAGGAAAATAAACACATTCTTTTTTCGAAGAAGTTTAAAGAATCGGTGAATAAGGTTGCAATTGTTAGTGGTTCTGGGTACTCTTTTTTTGAAGAAGCTTTATGTCATGGTATAGATTTGTTTATAACCGGAGATACTTCTCATCAAATATATTCTTTAGCAGAAGAATGTGGAGTGAGCTTAATTTTTGCGGGTCATTATTTTACTGAAACTTTTGGTTTAATTAAATTAATGCAAGATTTTAAAATTCAAGAAGATTTAGAGGTTGAATTTATTTGTAAAAATACTAATTTATAAGGATTTTTGTATGAGCACTAAAAATAAACGATATTTCAATATTTTTGTATTTATTATTAGTTTAATTTTTTTTGATCAACTTACTAAGTATTTGGTTGTAAAGTATGTCAAATTGGGTTCAATATATTTTTCCTTTTTTGATAATTTTTTTAGGATAATACATGTAAGAAACACAGGCATTTTATTTTCTATGGGTTCTAATATCCATTATAGTTTGAAAAAAATTTTTTTTCTTGCAATGCCTATTTTCATTTTAATATTTGTTTTTTCTCTTTCTGTTAGGGAAAAAAATTGTATTGCCAGAACCTCATTTTTATTAATTTTTTCAGGGGGAGTGGGGAATATTATTGATAGATTGTTTAGACCTTCTGGAGTTGTAGATTTTTTAGATTTTAAATTTTTTGGAATTTTTGGTCTTGATAGATGGCCTACTTTTAATTTTGCAGATAGTTATGTTGTTATAGGAATGATTTTATTTTTGGTTTATGATTTTTTTATAAAAAAAAAAGCACTTAATACATGAAAATTTTTGGTTTTATTTTATGCGTGTTAATGAACTTATCTATAATGTTTTTAGTTTTCTTTTTAGAGTTTCTTTTAATTGTTAAATTTGGTATTATCGTAAAGCCTTATTTGCAATTTATATTGATTTTAATGATGATTGTTTTTGCTGTTGTGGTTGGGTATTTTGTGTCAATTTTTATTGTAAGAAGTCTACTTATTAAGTTATTTAAACTAGATCAATAAAAAGAGAAGCTTTGTGTCTTTAAGGGTTTTAATTGCTGGAGAGGTTGTTGGTAAAGCTGGGATTATTGCAATAAAGTCTTTTTTAGCATCCTTTAGAGTTGAAAAAAGGATTGATTTTGTAATATCTGGTAATAATTTTACTACAGGGTTAAGAGGTCTTGGCAAGAAGCATGCCTTTTTATTAAAAAAGTATGGTGTTGATGTGTTAACCTTAGGAGAAAATGCTTTTGCAAGGCCTGATTTATCTGGTGATCTTGATAAGTATAATTTTATTTTAAAACCTTTAAATTGTCCCGCAAAATTAAAAGGATATTCTTATTTTATTTATAATATTAATGGTAAAAAATTGGCTGTAATGAGGATTGTAGGTCAAACAGGAATAACTAAGTATAAATTTAATCATCCTTTCTATAGTTTTGATTCTTTTTATGAAAGAATCAAAGTGCAAACAGACAATATTATTGTTCTTTTTGATTCAAATACTACGGCTGAAGTTAATGCTTTGTTTTTTTATTTAAAATCAAGAGTTAGTGCTTGTCTTGGGATTGGGAAAAGAATTTTAACAGCTGATTTGAGAATTTTAGATAACACAGCTATTATAACTGATTTGGGCAGAGTGGGCAGTTTGGATAGCGTTATTGGATATGTTCCTAATTTAGAGGCGGATAAATTTTTGAAAGGATTTTTAAATCAAAGATTTGATGAATCTTGGGAAGGTATTGGTTTTAACGGTGTTTTAATCGATATTGATGAGAATGGGCATTCTTTTTCTGTAGAAACTGTTAGAGAATATATAGATTATAAATCAATTTTAAAAGATGTGGATATTATTTAATATTCAATTTTTTAGGTATTATTTAAATTTGATTGATCTTATCTGTGTTATTTAATTTTATTAGTTTTCTTATGTATATTATTATAGGAGGATGGGTTATGCATAGTTATATTGTAGAAGGCGGTTTTAAGATAGGTGGTCAAATTACAGCCAGTGGTAATAAAAATTCTGCTTTACCTTGTATTTTAGCTTCTTTGCTTACCGATGAGGATGTTATTTTAGAAAATATTCCCAATATTAATGATGTGAGAGTTGTTTTAGATATTTTAAGTGATGTAGGAGCAGATATTGTAAGAGAGGGTAATACTTTAAAAATAAAAGTTTTAAATATTGTAAAAACAGAAATTGATTCTTCTCTAACGGATTTAATTAGGGCTTCAATACTTTTATTAGGACCTTTTGTTTCAAGATTTGGCAAAATAGATATGGCGCTTCCAGGAGGAGATGTGATTGGGAAAAGGCGTCTTGATACTCATTTTTACGGCCTTTGCAAACTGGGTGCTGAGCTAAGCAAAAAAGATGGAAGAATTGTTTTAAAGGCCAATAAGCTTGTTGGAGCTGAAATGTTTTTAGATGAAGCTTCTGTTACAGCCACAGAAAATATTATTATGGCCTCAGTTCTTGCTGAAGGAAATACCATCATTATGAATGCTGCTTGCGAACCACACGTGCAAGATTTATGTAATATGCTTAATTCAATGGGTGCTAATATTTTGGGGATTGGTTCAAATGTTTTAGAAATAAAGGGTGTAAAAAAATTAAGTGGAACAATATTTAGAATAGGAGCCGATTTTATGCAAGTTGGTTCTTTGATTAGTCTTGCTGCATTAACAGGGGGCGAGTTAGAAATTAAAAAAGCAGATCCCCAGCATTTTAGATTAATTAGGCATATATATTCAAGACTTGGTATTAATTTTGAATATGATAGAGAAAATTTATATGTAAGAGATAAACAAGAATTAAAAGTTAAGCTAGATTTTGGCGGACACATTCCAAAAATTGATGATGGTCCTTGGCCAGCCTTTCCAACAGACCTTATGAGCATTATTATAGTCACAGCAACTCAAGTAGAAGGCACAGTTCTTGTTTTTGAGAAGATGTTTGAATCTAGAATGTTTTTTGTAGACAAATTGATAAAAATGGGGGCTAGAATTGTACTTTGTGATCCACACCGAGTAGTGGTTACGGGTAAATCTCCTCTTAAAGGCAATGTTTTATCTTCTCCAGATGTGCGGGCAGGAATGGCTCTTCTTATTGCTGCTTTTGTTGCAGAAGGTAGCAGCGAGATTCAAAATGTTTATCAAATTGAAAGAGGATACGAAGATGTAGTTAGCAAATTAATTAATTTGGGGGCAAAAATCAAGAAAGTTGAAAGTCAATAACTTAGTATTGGACTTTATTATCTTATATGCGGTTTATGAAAAATCTTTTTAAAAAAGAATAGAGAATAAAGATAAGGTGTTGATAGGTTGAATTAAAAATTAATTTAATATAAATTAATTTTTATTGTTGGCATTTTTTGTTATTGTATTTAGTTCAGCTGTAATTTTAAGTATTATTAGGGTTTTGGAATTTTTTATCTAATGTTATTTAATTTTTTCTATTTTATAGTTTAAAGATTTTGATATAAAAAATAATATTGAAAGGTTGAGAAAATTTGCAGAGGTATTTTTGATTTTGAATTTTTGCCTTTATAATATTAAGTATTCTTTTAAATAAGTGTTTATTGCCCTGCTTTAATTCGTTAGAATGGTTTAATTTTTTAAATTATTGATTATTTATGATTAACATCAGTATTGTTAAATTTTTTATATCAGATTTTAATTTTTCTGTTTTTGGATATGAATTTTTGGAGTAGCAGGTTAATAGATTTTATTTGCATCTTGACCAATTTAATGTATAACATGCTAGCTCTAATTGTTGTGAGATTATATATTGATTTTTAATTTTTGAAATTAAAAATCAAATACTTTTTTATTATTGATGGATAAATTTGAGTTTAAATTTTTTATAAAAAAATATTTTAGATAAGGATAAAATTTTATGTCTACAGATAAGAGTAAGACTAGGGAATTGATATTAAATGGCAATTTATACAAGGTTCTTTTTTTAATAAGTTTTCCTATTGTTGTAACCAATATTATTCAAGCTTTTTATGATCTTACTGATATGTTTTATGTTGGTAAGCTTGGAGCTATGCCTTTGTCAGCGCTTTCACTTGCTGGTCCTGTAAATTTTTTTATTATGGCTATTGCTATGGGTATGGCTACAGGAAGCATTTCTTTGATTTCAAAGTGTATAGGAGAAGGAAATTTTTCTCGTTTTTCAAGATATGCAGGGCAACTTATTGTTTTAAACTTTGTTTTATCCTTATTTGTTACTATTTGTGCTCTTTTTTTTATTGAGCATCTTTTAGATTTATTGGGTGTAAAAGGCGAGCTTAAAGAACTTTCAAGAGTTTATTTTTATGTGACAATTTTTGGAATACCTATTATGTTTTTAAGTATTTCAATTACATATATTTTAAATGCTCAAGGAGAAACTATCCTTTCAATGATAATAGTTTTATTTGCCAATGTTGTTAATTTTATTCTTGATCCAATTTTAATATTTAGTTTTAATATGGGCATTGTTGGGGCTGCTTGGGCTACTTTATTTTCAAAATTGTTGACAGTTGTTTTTTATTTATTTTTGACTTACAGGCTAAATCGTGGATTAAAAATTTATCCGAAAGATTTAGCGCCAGATATAAGATCTATTAAAGAAATTGTTAATTTGGGATTGCCTTCAACTTTTGGGCAAATAATGGTTTCGTTGTCTTTTTTTATTTTTAATTATATTGTTATTGAGATTAGTCCAAAATTTTTAGCGGCGTATGGACTTACAAATACCATTATTTCTTTTTTATTTCTTCCTGCTATGGGAATTGGTACTGGAATTATTTCAATTGTTGGTCAGAATCTTGGTGCTAAGAAAATCAATAGGGTGGGCGAAGTTTTGAAAAAAGGATTTTTTATTTCTTTAGCAATTTTATTAATAATAAATTCGATTGTTATTACCAATAAACAGTTTATATTGAAGTTGTTTACAAATGATTTAGAAGTTTTAAATTATGCTAATAATTATTTATTGTTAACAACTATTGGTACTTTTGGATATGGACTACAACAAGTATTTTTTGGAGGACTTATAGGGTCTGGTAGGACAAAAATTGCAATGATTATTGTTTTTATTAGGTTGTGGCTTATTCGTATTCCAGTAGTTTTTATTTTTCAATATTTTGGTATAATTGAAGATTCTTTAGGTTATGCTTTTATAATTTCAAATTATTTAGCAATTATAATTTTAGTTGTTTTTACTTGTACTCGTTATTGGACCAAGTCTGTTTTAATTAAAAAATACAATAGTAATTGAGATTTATTTATATTTTACTAAAGGAAATAGTTGATTTATTTTAAGTAAATTTAATATTTTTGGTCTTTAAAATAGATTTTAGATTCTTTGTAATCTATTTTTGAGTGCAGTAGTTTATTTGTAATAAAGCTTACTTCAAGTTAAATTAATGTTAATAATTTTGGTTTTAAATTGTTACTATTTGTTATTGTTTTTCAAAAATATATAGTATGTTTTTTCTTTTAGTATTGATTTTAGTTTTTAAATGAAAAGTTTTTGTCTCAAGTCCATTAAGCTTTTCCCTAATTAATTCACCCGTTTTGCTGCCTTCTTTAAAAATTGCCAATGAATTTGCATTTATATTGTCGCTACTTTTGTTTTTTAGAGTAATTATTAGATTGTTTTTGCTGTCGGATTTGTAGTTTACTATTTCTACTTTTTTATTAGTTTTTATAGTGCTAATAAGATAGGTAATTTCTTGTGCATGTTCTTTTGATTTTATTGTACTTGTTTTCATGCAAGACATAAAAACAATTGAAATGCTAGGAATTGTAAATATTGGTAATAATTTAAGCTTAAATTTTTTAGTTTCCATTATTTTCATTATATTTTTTTATTGGGTTAGTGTTAATCTTTTTATAAAATAAAGATTTTTGATTAATTTTAAATGGTTACTAGATTTCAAAAATTATTTACCATTGTTTTGAGATTAATTGAGTTTAAAAGTTAAATCATATTGACTATATTTTATAAAATGTGTAGAATTTTAAAGCTATTAAAATTTTTTAGAAAAACACGCAGTGCGGGTCAATTTCTAAAAATTGATTTTTTTATTTTTTTTTGATTGTTTGTAGCTATTTTCTTATTTTAATAAGAGTAAATTTGTTAAAATTTTTTAAAGAGATTAAACGTAAGTAGCTATTTAGAATGTGAAATTTAGGAGGTTAATCATGGCAAAAGAGGTTTTTCAAAGAACAAAACCGCACATGAATGTTGGAACAATAGGGCATGTTGATCATGGTAAAACAACATTAACAGCGGCTATTAGTATTTATTGTTCAAAATTAAATAAAGATGCAAAAGCATTAAAGTATGAAGATATTGATAATGCACCCGAAGAGAAAGCAAGGGGAATAACAATTAATGCTAGGCATATTGAGTACGAAACAGCTAATAGACATTATGCTCATGTAGATTGTCCAGGCCATGCTGATTATATAAAAAATATGATTACAGGAGCAGCTCAAATGGATGCAGCGATACTTTTAGTTGCTGCTGATAGTGGTGCTGAGCCCCAAACAAAAGAGCATTTGCTTCTTGCCCAAAGAATGGGAATAAAGAAAATAATAGTTTTTTTGAATAAATTAGACTTGGCAGATCCTGAGCTTGTTGAACTTGTTGAAGTTGAAGTTTTAGAGCTTGTTGAAAAATACGGCTTTTCATCTGATACTCCAATAATCAAGGGTTCGGCTTTTGGGGCTATGTCAAATCCAGAAGATCCTGAATCTACAAAATGTGTTAAAGAACTTCTTGAATCTATGGATAATTATTTTGATCTTCCAGAAAGAGATATTGACAAACCATTTTTGCTTGCTGTTGAAGATGTATTTTCTATTTCAGGAAGAGGTACTGTTGCTACTGGGCGTATTGAAAGGGGTGTTATTAAGGTTGGCCAAGAAGTTGAAATAGTTGGTATTAAAGAAACTAGAAAAACTACTGTTACTGGTGTTGAAATGTTCCAAAAAATTCTTGAACAAGGTCAAGCAGGGGATAATGTTGGTCTTCTTTTGAGAGGAGTTGATAAAAAGGATATTGAGAGAGGGCAAGTTTTGTCAGCTCCAGGTACAATTACTCCACACAAAAAGTTTAAAGCTTCAATTTATTGTTTAACTAAAGAAGAAGGCGGTAGGCACAAGCCATTTTTCCCAGGGTATAGACCACAATTCTTTTTTAGAACAACAGATGTTACTGGTGTTGTTGCTTTAGAAGGCAAAGAAATGGTTATGCCTGGGGACAATGTTGATATTGTTGTTGAGCTGATCTCTTCAATAGCTATGGATAAAAATGTAGAATTTGCTGTTAGAGAAGGTGGGAGAACTGTTGCCTCAGGAAGAATTCTTGAGATATTGGAATAGTTTAAGGCTTTAGAGATATATTTATATTATATTTAATTTAATACTCTCTAAAGTTTAGGAGAATAAATTGATTGCTAAAGATAAGATACGCGTAAGATTATTTAGTTTTGATGTTAAAATATTAGATCAAAGTGCAGAATCTATTGTTAAAGCTGTTCAGAAGGCTAAGGCCCAGATTAAGGGCCCAATCCCTTTGCCGACAAAAATAAAAAAATATACTGTTTTACGTTCTCCTCATGTCAATAAAAAGTCAAGAGAGCAATTTGAGATGAGAACTCATAAAAGGCTTATTGATATCTTAGAACCCACTTCTGCTTTAATGGACTCTTTAATGAAATTAGAGCTTCCAGCAGGTGTTGAGGTAGATATTAAACAGTAAATGATATTTTAAGTATATGAATTTGAGGTGTTTTAATGTTGGGATTGATTGGAAAAAAAGTTGGCATGACTCAGGTATTTCAGAAAAATGGTATTGTGGTTCCTGTTACTGTTATAGAGTTTCAGCCCAATTATATTATAGGGAAGAAAACAGTTGATAGAGATGGTTATAGCGCCCTTATAGCAGGTTCTGTTGATCTTAAAGGTTCTAAAGTTTCAAAGCCTATAAAAGGTCAATATAAAAGTTTAAAAGATATTGAGCCTAAAAAATATGTAATAGAGCTTAAGGGGCTTGATGGATATGATGCTGGTGATGAGATTAAGGTTGATGTTTTTAAATCAGTTAAGTATGTAGATGTTACAGGCACTACTAAAGGTAAAGGTTTTCAAGGGGCTATGAAAAGGCATAATTTTAGTGGTGGGCCATCTTCTCATGGATCAAAATTCCATAGACATCTTGGTGGAACAGGACAAGCTACTACTCCCGCAAGAACATTTAAAGGGACCAAAATGGCTGGTAGAATGGGTGGAAATCAACAAACTATTCAAAATCTTGAAGTTGTTTTAATTGATGAGGAAAGGAGAGCCATTCTAGTAAAAGGAGCTGTACCTGGTGCTAAGGGTTCTTTTGTTGTTGTTAAGAAATCTAAAAAGTAGGTATTTAGTATGGAAAGAAAAGTTTTTTCTAAAGATGGTAAAGAGATTAGAACTATAAACTTAGATGATAGAGTTTTTAATATAGAAATTAGTCATGGGTCTATTTATAATGCTATAAAAAATGAGCTGTCTAATCTTAGGGTTGGAACATCTTCAACTAAAACCAGATCAGAGGTTAAGGGCAGTTCTAAAAAGCCTTGGAAGCAAAAAGGAACTGGTAGAGCTAGAGTAGGTACAAAGCGAAATCCAATTTGGATTGGCGGAGGTATAGCATTGGGGCCAAAACCTAGAGATTATAGCTATAGACTACCCAAAAAAGTAAAAAGGCTTGCATTTAAGTCTGTATTAAGTTTACGTGCTGCTGATGAAAATAATTTTAAAGTTATTGAGAATTTTAATATTGAATCGGGAAAAACAAAAGATCTTGCTTTAATAATAAAGAATTTTGCAAGTTTAAATGGTAAGGTGGTTATTCTTTTGGGCAATGATGATCAGATGATCAAAAGAGCTGGTAAAAATATAAGAGATTTAAAGGTTTTGTCTTTTGATAAGCTTAGAGTTGTTGATTTGTTTTATGCAAAAAATCTAATAGCCCTAGAATCTGCTGTTAACAAACTCAATGAGTTTTACGTTAAATAAAAAAGATGTTGAGGATAAGTATGAAAGCTTATGATATAATAATTTCACCTATGCTTACTGAAAAAACCAATACTCAAAGAGAAAGTATTAATGTTTATGTTTTTAAGGTTAATAAAAGAGCAAATAAAAAAGAGGTTGGTGCAGCAATAAAAGAACTTTTTAATGTTACTCCAGTATCATGTAATTTGCTTAATATTAAAAGTAGAGCTAAGATTGTGGTGTCTCGAAAAGGATACCCTATAGGTAAGGGAAAAACTTCTTCATGGAAGAAGGCATATGTTTATCTCAAAAAAGAAGATAAAATAGATATTTTTTAGTGGTTTTGGAGAAAAATAAATATGGGTATTAAGACTTATAAGCCAAAAACTTCTTCTTTGCGCTATAAGACGACTTTATCTTTTGATGATTTGAGCAAAGGTAATGATCCTTTGAAATCTTTAACAAAAGGTAAAAAATTTAAATCAGGCAGAGATTCTTCTGGTAGAATTACTATTAGAAGAAGAGGTGGTGGGCATAAGAGAAAGTATAGGTTGATTGATTTTAATAGAAGAGATAAATTTAGCATTCCTGCTCGAGTTGCTTCTGTTGAATATGATCCAAATAGAAGTGCTAATATAGCTTTGCTTGTTTATAAAGACGGAGAAAAAAGGTATATTATTTCTCCAAAAGGCATTAAGGTTGGAGATATTTTGGAAAGTGGTCCGAATGCCCCAATTAAAATTGGTAATGCTTTACCCCTTGAAAACATTCCTATTGGGAGAACCATTCACAATATTGAGCTTAATGTAGGAAAAGGTGGGCAGCTTGTAAGAAGTGCTGGTGGGTATGCTATGATACTTGTTTCTGACGGAAATTATGTCACTGTAAAATTATCATCTGGTGAAATGAGGTTAATTTTTAAAAAATGCATTGCAACAATTGGTGAGATTGGAAATGAAGATTATGTCAATGTTTCTATAGGGAAAGCTGGTAAAAGTAGGTGGCTTGGTAGAAGACCTAAGGTTAGAGGTGTTGCTATGAATCCTGTTGACCATCCGCATGGTGGTGGTGAAGGAAAAACTTCTGGAGGTCGTCATCCCGTGTCTCCTTGGGGACAGCCTACTAAAGGCTATAAGACTCGCAAGAAAAAGAGATATTCAGATAAATTTATTATTAAAAGAAGAAATAAGTAGGAGAAGTGTAGTGGCAAGATCTATTAAAAAGGGACCCTTTATAGAAAAGAGTCTTTATCAAAAAGTTTTATCATCTTTTGGAAGTGAGAAGAGAGTTGTTATTAAAACCTATTCCAGATCTTCAACAATAATTCCTGAAATGGTAAGTCTTACTATATCTGTTTACAATGGAAAGACTTTTATACCTATTTATATTACTGAGGATCTTGTGGGGCATAAGCTTGGCGAGTTTTCACCTACAAGGATTTTTAGAGGACATGCTAAGTCAGACAAAAAGGGAAGGAAGTAAAGTAGTTATGTTGATAAATAGAAGATATACAGCAAAGGGCAAAAATTTACCCTCTTCTCCAAAAAAAGTTAGGCCAATAGCCGACAATATACGAGGGAAATCTTATGTTAACGCTATTGCAGTGCTTTGTTCTATGCCTAATAAAGGAGCTAAGCTTTTAGAAAAAGTTGTTAAATCAGCAGCATCAAATGCAATGTATCACAACAAAAATCTTTCCGAAGACATGATATTTATTAAAATAGTCATGGTTGATGATGGACGTCGTCGTAAAAAGATTTGGCCTAGAGCTAGAGGCAGGGCTGATAGGCTTGTTAATAGAAATTGTCATATTTTTGTTGAGGTTGATGAAAAAAAGGATATTAAAGGATAAAGCATGGGTCAAAAAGTACATCCATATAGCTTAAGGGTAAAAATTAATAAGGATTGGAAATCAAAGTGGTATTTTGATAAAAAATTGTATTCTACAATTCTTCATGAAGACTTTTTAATAAGATTAGAAATTATGAAGTTTCTCAAAGGGATTAAGTTTGATATTTCTGATATAGAAATAATTAGAAATAATCCTCAAAAAGTAACAGTAGTAATTGTTACTCCAAGGCCCGGTTCTGTGATAGGACTTAAAGGTTCTAATCTTGAAAAGATTGGTCAATTGTTAACTAAAAAAATTTCTAAAAAGATTAGTATTAAGATCAAAGAGGTTAAAAGACCAGAGCTTGATGCTCAAATTATTGCTAATGGGATTGCAAAACAAGTAGAAAATAGAGTGTCTTATAGGAAAGTTCTAAAATCAGCTCTTTCTACTTCTATGTTAAAGGGCGCTCAAGGGCTAAAAATTAAGATTGCTGGTAGACTTGGTGGGGCTGAGATTGCAAGAAGCTTTGAAGTTAAGGAAGGTCGGGTTCCTTTACATACTCTTAGAGCTGATATAGATTACGGATTTTCTGAGGCTCGAACTACTTATGGCATTATTGGAGTTAAAGTTTGGTTATTTAAAGGTGAAGTTTTGGGTAGACAAACCAATTCTGATGCTGGTCAGGTAATAAATAAAAAGCCTTTTAGGGAAAGAGGCGAGACTGTTAAAAATTTTGATAAAATTTTGAATAATAGAGAGAAGCCTAATGAAAAGCAAACTAGGGGTTTAAATAAAAAAGATGGATTGTCTAAAGACGAAGCAAGTCTTTTAAATAAACTTAGTTCGCCTTTTTCTAAAGAAAGAGTCGATTCTAACGATCAGAATATTGGAGGATGATTAGATGTTAAGTCCAAAAAAGGTTAAATATAGAAAAAAGCAGAGAGGAAGATTGTCTGGAGAGGCTCAAAAGGGTAATAAAATTTCTTTTGGTGAATATGGACTTGTTTCTTTGGAGACAAATTTTGTTACTGCTCGCCAAATTGAAGCTGCTCGTATTGCAATGACTCGTAAAATAAAAAGAGGCGGAAGAGTGTGGATAAGAATATTTCCTGATATTCCTTATACTAAAAAACCAGCTGAAACTAGGATGGGTAAGGGCAAAGGGGGTGTTGATCATTGGAATGCTCCTGTTAAGCTTGGCACTGTTATGTTTGAAATGGCTGGAGTTGTGGAGGAACTTGCTCAAGAGGCTATGTCACTTGCAAGTTCTAAGCTTCCAGTAAAAACTATGTTTGTTGTAAGGCGAGATTTGAGGTAATTATGTTGAAAAATTTTAAGAATTTTACTCTTGAGGACATGAAAGCCAAAAGGCTGGAACTAAAGAAAGAATATTTAGATTTAAGATTTAAATCTGTTGTTGGTCATGTTGAAAATCCTTTAAAAAAAAGAGAGATTAGGCGTGATATTGCAAGGCTTAATACAATGATTTGTGAATATGAATTAGGTATTAGAAAGGTTTAGAAATATATATGGCAAGAGAAAATAAAAAAGAATTAATTGGTAAAGTTGTTAGTGACAAGATGTCTAAGACTATAGTAGTAGAAATTATTCAAAGAAAGATGCATCCAATCTATCATAAGTATTTAAAGGTTACTAAGAAAGTAAAAGCACATGATGACAAAGAAGTTTCAAAGGTTGGCGATAAGGTAAAAATTATTGAGGTTCGACCTATTAGTAAAGATAAAAGATGGGCTCTTGTTGAGGTTTTAGAAAAATTAAGATAGTTTTGATTTTTCTATAGGAGATTGATTATGATTCAGATGCAAACTTATTTAACAATTGCTGATAATACTGGTGGTAAGGTAGCCCAATGTATTAAAGTGCTTGGTGGTAGTAAAAGACGTTATGCCAAAATTGGAGATATAATAACTATTGTAGTAAAACAAGCAATTCCTAATTCTTCTGTTAAAAAAGGAGATGTGCATAAAGCTGTAATTGTCAGAACTTCTAAAGAAGTAAGACGTAAGAACGGAACTTATGTTAGGTTTGATGATAATGCTTGTGTGATACTTGATGCTAATTTAAGCCCTAGAGGCAAAAGGGTATTTGGGCCTGTTGCAAGAGAACTTAGAGATGCTAATTTTATGAAGGTAGTATCATTAGCTTCAGAGGTGATATAGCAAAAGGGGGTTTTGTGAAGACAAAGTTGAAGATAGGTGATAGCGTAAAAATTCTTTCTGGAAAAGATAAGGGAAGAATAGGTAAGATTGCTAGTATAAATAGAAAAAAAAATAAAGTTATTGTTGAATCTTGTAATATGGTTAAGAAAGTCATTAAAGCTAGGACGCCTCAAGAAAAAGGTAAAATAATAGATAAGGAGGCCGCTATAGATATTTCAAATGTGATGATATATATCAAAGGAACTTCTTCAAGATTAGGTATTAGATTTGAAAATAATGAAAAAATAAGATATCTTAAAAAAAATGGACAGAGGATATAGAGTTTATGAATTATGTTCCTGAATTGAAGAAATATTATAAAGACAATGTTATAAAAGAGCTTATTAAGGAATTTGAATATAAATCTATAATGCAAGTTCCCAAGCTTGAAAAAATAGTAATTTCTGTAGGTGTTGGTGAGGCTGTTAGGAATAAGAAGTTATTGGATTCTGTGGTTTTAGAGCTTGCTCAGATCACTGGTCAGAAAGCTGTAAAAACAAAAGCAAAAAAAGCAATAGCCGGGTTTAAAATTAGAGAAGGGCAAGAAATAGGCGCTAAAGTTACACTTAGGGGCAATGTAATGTATGAATTTTTATATAAGCTTATTCATTTAGCATTGCCAAGGGTTAAGGATTTTAGGGGAATTAATGGTGATGCTTTTGATGGTAATGGAAATTATTCTTTTGGGATAACGGAGCAAATAATATTTTCTGAGATAGACTATGATAAAATAGAGAGAATATCTGGTTTGAATATTACAATTGTGACAACAGCTTCAAATGATAAAGAAAGCAAAGCTTTGCTTTTGAAATTTGGAATGCCGTTTAGTAATTAAAGGGATTTATAAGGTATATGGCTAAAAAATCAATGATTATTAGGGCTTTAAGAAAGCCTAAGTATAAAACAAGGCAGAATAATAGATGTAAGTTATGTGGTCGTCCAAGAGGATATTTAAGAGATTTTTGTATGTGTCGAATATGTTTTAGAAAGTATGCGTCTGAAGGATTAATTCCTGGCGTTTCAAAAGCAAGTTGGTAAGGGGAGTTTATGGCGATTACTCATTCAGTAGGGGACATGCTAACTAAATTGAGAAATGCAAGTAGAGTTAAGCATGGGTCTGTAGACTTAAAGATGTCTAATATGAATAAATCAATATTAAACATTCTTAAAGAAGAGGGTTATATTAAGGATTTTAGTTTTTTAGAAAAAGAAGGAATTGCTTTTATTAGGGTTTTGTTAAAGTATGATAACAAAAGGAATCCTGTTATAAATAAAATAGATGCCATTTCCACTCCCGGTAGAAAAATTTATTCTTCATATAAAAATATGCCAAGAA
Source organism: Borreliella valaisiana VS116 (assembly GCF_000170955.2). Lineage (NCBI taxonomy): Bacteria > Pseudomonadati > Spirochaetota > Spirochaetia > Spirochaetales > Borreliaceae > Borreliella > Borreliella valaisiana. Next base: position 504,490 of record NZ_ABCY02000001.1, read on the forward strand.
TAAAGAATGGATATGGAATATTAATTATATCTTCTTCTCAAGGTGTTATTACCGGTAAGGAAGCTAAAGATAAAAAAATCGGTGGTGAGTTGATTTGCTCAGTTTGGTAATTTAATAGGGGGATATATGTCACGTATTGGAAGACTTCCAATAAAAATTCCAGATACTGTTAAGATTGATGTTAAAGATAATTTGGTAATAGTTGAAGGTATTAGGGGAAGATTAGTTCAAGATATAAAAGACAGTATTAAAGTTAAAGTCGAGAATGGTAGTGTTATTGTTGATCGAGTTTTTAATGATAAAAAAGCAAAAGCTTACCACGGTCTTTATAGAAGTTTGATTTTTAATATGGTAAAAGGAGTAACTGAAGGATTTTCTAAGTCTCTTACTATAAATGGCATAGGATATAGGGCAGAGCAACAAGGCAATAGCCTTTTTTTAAGCCTTGGTTATTCAACTCAGTTTGAATATGTCATTCCAGATGGTATTAGTGTAAAGCTTGACGGTAATACTAAAATTTCTGTTGAAGGAATAGATAAGTTTAAGGTTGGTCAGGTTGCTGCTGAAATTAGAAGTTTAAAAAAGCCAGAGCCATATAAAGGAAAGGGCATTAAGTATGATAATGAAGTTATTAGAAGAAAAGTTGGAAAATCTGGTGTAAAAAAATAAATTTTGGGTTAATAGTTATGAAAAAAATAAAAGAATCAGAACAGAGAAAACTTAGGCGTAAAAAAAGAATAAAGAGCAAAATAGGGCGTGGGGTAATTAACAGGCCACGAATTACCGTATTTAAATCTAATAGGTATTTTTATGCACAAGTTATAGATGATAGTAAGGGGCATACTGTTGCAAGTATTTCTACTATTGAAAAAGGTCTTAATTTAAGCAAAAATATTGATGATGTGAAAAAACTTGGAGAAATTCTTGCTAAAAGGCTTAAGGAAAAAAATATAAATAATCTTATTTTTGACAGAAATGGTTATAAATATCACGGACTTATTGCAAGTTTTGCAACTTCTTTGAGGGAGTTTGGTATTAATATTTAAGGGAGTGTATTTATGGTAGATGTTCAGGTTCAGAGGAAGCAGATAGAAAAATTAATATCACTCAACAGAGTTACTAAAGTTGTTAAGGGTGGAAGAAGATTCTCTTTTGCTGCTTTCATGGTTGTTGGAGATGGGGAAGGACATGTTGGTTGGGGTTTTGGCAAAGCTAATGATGCTAGCGATGCAATAAAAAAAAGTTTAACAAGTGCGAGAAAAAATTTAAGATTTGTTCCTATTCGAAAAGGAACATTACCACATGAGGTTATTGGTTGTTTTAAAAAAGCTAAAGTTTTGATCAAGCCAGCTACTCATGGTACTGGTGTTATTGCGGGAGGCCCTGTTCGTGCTGTAATGGAGGCTTTAGGAGTGCATGATATTTTAAGTAAATCTCTTGGTTCTAATAATTCTATGAATGTAGTAAAGGCAACTTTTAAGGCATTTGATTTAGTTTTAAATGCTGAAAAAGTGGCAGAGATGCGGGGAAAAACTTTTAAAACTTTATGGGGTTAATATATGATTAAAAGGAAATTAAGAATACAACTAAAAAAAGCTAGGTTTAACGCTTCAAGGTCTAGAGCTAAAAATAAATGTTTTATTAGAAGAATGGAAAAGAATAGGGAAATTATTTCTAAAAACAATATTAATGTGCAAGTTTTTCTTGTAAGAAGTCTTATTGGAAAATTAAATAAAAAGGTCAAAGTTTTAAAGGCATTAGGTTTAAATAAAATAGGCGATAAAAAAGTACATTTTTTAAATGAATCTATTAAAGGCATGCTTAATGAGACTATTAATATGATTTTATTAAGAGAGGTAAGCAATGTTTAACTTATTAAAGCCTAAAGGAGCTAGCAAGCGACGTAAAATTGTTGGCAGAGGTCCGGGCTCAGGACTTGGTAAAACTTCTGGGAGAGGTCAAAAGGGTCAAAAAGCAAGAAATACTTCGCCAAGACTTGGATTTGAAGGTGGTCAGACCCCTCTTTATAGAAGATTGCCAAGGAAAGGTTTCTCTAATAATGATTATAAATTGGAATATACAATTGTTAATCTTGGAGATATAGATAAAAAATTTAAGGATGGACAAGTGGTCAACTATGATACTTTGCTTGAGAATAAACTTATAAGAAAAAAAAATAAAAAAATTAAAATTTTGTTTAATGGCAATCTTACAAAAAAAGTTTCCTTAGAGGTTTCTAAAATTTCTAAATCGGCCGAAAGCCTTGTGATGAAAATTGGTGGTACTATTAAATTAGTTTAAAGTGGAACAAAAATGAAAGAATTGTTTTTAAATTTATTTACTGTTAAGGATTTAAGAAATAAGTTCTTGTTTACTTTATTTATTCTTTTTCTTTTTAGAGTTGGTTCGTACTTGCCGATACCAGGAATAGATTCTGTAGCGCTTAAAAGTTATTTCAAGTCGCAATCAGATTTTTCAATTGCGAATTATTTTGATTTTTTTTCAGGCGGAGCTTTTAGTAATTTTTCTATCTTTATGCTTAGTATAGGGCCTTATATTTCAGCATCCATTATTGTCCAGCTCCTTGTTTATTCTTTTCCTTCTTTGAAAAAAATGCAAGAAGGTGATGGCGGGAGACAAAAGACTAAAAAATATACAAAATATTTAACAATAGTTGCAGCTGTAGTTCAAGGATATGCAACAAGTCTTTATGCTAAGGGTATTCCGGGTGCCGTTACCATTCCCTTTTATAGATATATATTTATTGCTATTTTAACAGTTACTACGGGAACATTTATTCTTTTGTGGTTTGGAGAGCAGATTAATCAAAGAGGTGTGGGCAATGGAACATCTTTGATAATTTTTTCCGGCATAGTGGTTAGACTGCAAGCAGCTTTGTTTAACTTATTTCAAAGTATGCAGGATCCTTCTCAAAATGTTAATCCTGTTTTTGTGATACTTGTTATAAGCATATTTATTGTAGTTGTTATCTTAATTATATATGAATATAAGGCTCAAATGCGAATTGCTATTCATTATGCTAGGGCAAATTCTAATAGTACGGTTAGCTCCTATTTGCCAATCAAGCTAAATCCATCAGGTGTTTTACCCGTTATTTTTGCTTCTGTTTTAATTACTTTGCCATTACAAATTTTAAGTGGTTTCGCAGAAACTTCTTCTATAGCCAGACAAGTTTTATCTTATTTAAGGCCTAACGGGTTTTATTATACTTTTTTGAATGTAATTTTGATAATCGGATTTACGTATTTTTATTCTAAAATTCAGTTAAGCCCTAAAGATATAAGTAATAATATTCGTAAGAATGGAGGAACTATTCCTGGGATAAAGTCTGATGAGATGGAAAAATATTTAGATGAAATTATGAATAAAACTTTATTTTCGGGATCTATTTTTTTGTCAATTATTGCAATTATTCCATTTTTAGTGCAAAATATTTTTAGATTTCCGTATGATGTTTCTAAGATAATGGGAGGGTCTTCTTTGCTTATTATGGTAGGAGTTGCACTTGATACGTTAATTCATATTGATGCTTATTTGAAAACCCAGGGATTTTCTCATAGAAATAAAAAGAATTATGCATTTTTGCAAAAAATTTAGGAGTGTTTGACTATGAAAGTTAGGGCAAGTGTAAAGCCAATTTGTGAAAAATGTAAAGTCATTAAAAGAAAAGGTGTATTAAGAATTATTTGTGATAATTTAAAGCACAAACAAAGACAAAAGTAAAAATTAGAGGAAATAAGATGGCTAGAATATCGGGAATAGATTTACCAAATAATAAACAATTAAAAATAGCGCTTACTTCTATTTATGGTATAGGTAGAACAAGGGCTTTGGAAGTTTGTAATAGATCAAATATTTCTCCAAGTAAAATTGCTAAAGATTTAGATAATGATGAGGTTAATCGACTTAGGAAGGTAATTGAGAGTGATTATGTTGTAGAAGGAAAACTTAGAAGTGAGGTTGCTATGTCTATTAAAAGACTTATGGATATAGCATGTTATAGGGGTGTTAGACATAGAAAAGGATTGCCTTTGAGGGGACAGAGAACTAAAACGAATGCAAGAACTAGAAAAGGAAAAAGAAAGACTGTAGCTAATAAGAAAATAGCTAGCAAATAAAATAGTTTTTAAGATTTGGAGGGCAAGTTGAGCGCAAAATTATCAACTAATAGTAAAAAAAAAATTAAAAGAAATATCGGAGAAGGAAACGTTTACATACAAGCTACTTTTAATAATACCATAGTTACTGTATCTGACATAAAGGGAAATGCTTTAGCTTGGGCAAGTGCTGGTGGAATGGGTTTTAAAGGAGCAAAAAAGTCTACTCCATATGCTGCCCAAATAACAGCAGAATCTGCTTTAAATAAAGTGAGAGATTTTGGAATTAATTATGTTCATGTGTATATAAAAGGGCCAGGTATTGGTAGAGAATCTGCAATAAGAGCTATTGGTTCGACTGGAATGACTGTAAAATCAATTTCAGATATTACCCCTATTCCTCATAATGGATGCAGACCGAAAAAAACCAGACGAGTTTAGCTAGAAGGAGTTATGAATGCCTGTGGAAAAATTTTTGAAAGATTTCACTATACCTGAAAAAATTGAGTTTTTGAAAAGCCAAGATGATGGGTCTTATGGTAAATTTACGATATATCCTTTTGAAAGAGGTTTTGGGGTTACTATAGGTAATACTTTAAGGCGTGTATTACTTTCTTCTATTGAAGGGTATGCGATTACTGCTATGAGAGTTCAGTCTAACAATAAAGATTCTTCGTCAAAGATTGTTTCAAGTGAATTTGATTTGATTCCTGGAGTTTCTGAAGATACTCTTGAGGTCATTGCTAATATTAAAAATATCCATTTGAAACTTGGAGAAGGAGAGCAAAGAAAGACAATAAGCTTTAGTATTAGTGGCAAGGATACTAGTGTTTTGAAAGCTTCTCATTTTGAAAGAGATGGGGTTGAAGTTTTTAATAAAGATTTAGTTATAGCTAATTTGTCACATGATGCGAATTTAGATTTTGAATTTCAAATTAATTATGGTAGGGGCTATGTTTCTTCTGAGCAAAATTCCAAGTATTTAGAAGAAGTTAATGTTATTGCTTTAGATTCTATATTTTCGCCTATAGAGAAAGTTTCATATTCTGTAGAAGATACTAGGGTTGGTCAAAGGTCAGATTATGACAAGCTTGTAATGGAAATTTGGACTACAGGTGTTATTTCTGCTAAAGATGCTATAAAAAAGGCTGCATCAATAGTAAGAGAGTTTTTGTTCCCTCTTGTAGATTTTGAAGACAATGTTAATATATCTTTTGAAAAATCAAAATCAGAAAGTTATAACTTGCTTGATATGAGTATTGAAAAATTGGATTTGTCAGTCAGATCTTTAAATTGTTTAGCCAAAGAAAATGTTAGAACTTTAGGGGAACTTATTAGTAAAAATGCGGAAGAGCTTTCTAAGGCAAGAAATTTTGGAAAAAAAAGTTTAGAAGAGATAATCGAAAAACTTGGTTCTTATCGATTGTTTTTAGGAATGTCTAAAGAAGATGCTTTATCTGTGTTGAATAAGAATGTTAAAATATCTGAATAAAAGGAGAGTTTAGGTTGTTTCATGAAAACAAAATTGGGTTTTAATAGGTTAAGTAGGAAATCTAGTCATAGGAGAGCGCTTTTAAAAAACATGGTAATTTCTTTTTTAAAACATGAAAAAATTTCTTCTACTAAGGCAAAATTGTTTGAAGTTAAAAAATTTGCTGAAAAATTAATTACAAAGGCAAAAGTTGATACTGTGCATAATAGGCGAGAATTGTCAAAATTTATACATGATAAGTATATTTTGAATAAGCTGTTTACCAAAATTTCTCCTGTTTTTAGACAAAGGAGTGGTGGGTATACTAGGATAATTAAATTAGGGAAAAGATATGGAGATGCGGCTGAAATGGCTATCCTAGAATTAGTTGAAAAGCCTTTAAAAGTTGAATAATTAATAATTTTAGCACACTGTTTTAAAGATTAAAGTTAAATTGCTTTTAAACAGCATAGGAGTTAAATGATATGATATATATTATTTTTTCTTCTATTTTTGCTGGCTTTATATTAGGATTTTTAGTAAGAGTTTTTTTAGGTAGATTGTCTTTATTAGATTTAGAAAAAAATCTGACAAAAGTAAGGGTAGAATCACAATTAGAGATAGAAAATGAAAGAAGGCAAATTATTGCTAATGCAAAATCTCAAATGCTTAAAGAAAAAAACCAGCAAGATAGGGATATAAGAGATCGTAAAAATGAGATTGTTAATCTAGAAAAAAGATTATTACAAAGAGAAGAAACCTTAGATAAGAGAATATCTGCTCTTGATAAACAGCAGTCTAGAGTTGATTTTAAAATTAAAGAATTTGAACAAAAAGAAAAATTAATAAGAGAAAAAGAGGCCGATCTTGTTAAAAGATTAGAAAATATTTCTGGTCTGACAAGAGAAGATGCAAGAAAAATTGTAATTGAAAAGGTTGAGCATGAATCTAAAAGAGATGCTCAAATTATTATTAATAAAAGCGAACAGGAAGCTCAGTTATTAGCAGATAAAGTCGCAAAAGATATTTTAGTATCTACTATGCAGCGTATTGTTACAGAGGTAAGCTCGGAATTTACAGTAGCTTCTGTTGAATTGCCTAATGATGAGATGAAAGGTAGGATTATAGGTAAAGAGGGGCGCAATATTAGAGCTCTTGAGACTTTAATAGGAGCCGATATCATTATTGATGATACTCCTGAAGCTGTTGTTATATCCTGCTTTGATCCAATAAGAAAAGAGCTTGCTAAAAGAACTTTAGAAAGACTTGTTACAGATGGTAGAATTCATCCCGCTAGGATTGAAGAAGTTGTCTATAATGTTACCAATGAAATAAATAACATTATTCAAGAAGAAGGCGAGAAAGTAGTTTTTGATCTTAATATACATGGGCTTGATAAAAGACTTATTAGGGGTCTAGGAAGGCTTTATTTTAGAAGTAGTTATGGACAAAATGTTTTAAGTCATTCTAAAGAAACGGCTATAATAGGGGAAATTTTAGCTAAAGAGATGAAATTAGATCCTATTGTTGTAAAAAGAGCATGTCTTTTGCATGATATTGGTAAAGGGATGGAAAGTATTTCTGATAATAGCGAGGGACATGCCATTACTGGTGCTGAGCTTGCTCAAAGTTGTGGAGAGAGCGAAATTGTTGTTAATGCTATTGCTGCGCATCATAATGAAGTGAAACCTGAGAGTCTTGAGGCTATTGTTGTTCAAATAGCAGATGCCATCTCGGCATCTCGTCCTGGAGCAAGGCGAGAAAGTTTAAATAACTATATAAATAGACTTAAGAGACTTGAAGACATTGCTTATAGTTTTGAAGGTGTTCAAAAATGTTATGCGATTCAAGCTGGTCGTGAAGTTAGAATTATTGTTGACAATGCCTTGGTTAATGATGAAAAATCAATTTTACTTGCAAGAGATATTGCTAAAAAAATAGAAACTGAAATGAGATATCCTGGAAAAATTAAAGTTACAATTATTCGAGAAACCAGAGTTATTGAATATGCAAGATAGCACTATTAAGACTTTGATAATTGGGGATATAATAGGCGAGAGTGGATTAAAAAAAGTTTTTTTTAATCTTAAAAATATTAAAAACAAATATAGAATAGATTTGGTAATTGCTAATGGAGAAAATTCTTCAAATGGCTTTGGAATAACTCCAGAAATAGCAAATAATCTTTTTAGATCGGGTGTTAATGTTATTACTACTGGTAATCATGTGTATTCTAATTACAAGATAAATGACTACCTAAATAAGCAAATGTATATTTTAAGGCCAAATAATTTTTCAGATTTGTTAGATGGGCATGGTTATTGTTTTTTAACTATTAAAGATGAAAAAGTTGCTGTGATTAATGTTCAAGGGGTTTTAAATATGAATTTTATTGTTAAGAATCCTTTTGATAATGCAAAAAAATTGGTTAATATGTTAAGTAATAAGGTTAAAACCATTTTTGTAGATTTTCATGCTGAGAGTAATTATGAAAAAGAAAGTTTTGGATATTTTTTAAATGGTTTTGTAACAGGCGTGGTTGGCACTCATACTCATATTATGACTAAAGATGAAAGAATATTATCAAAAGGTACAGCTTATATTAGTGATGTTGGAATGACAGGGGGATTAAATTCTGTAATAGGATTTAATCCCTATATTTCTCTTAAAGGCTTGCTTGAATATACTCCTTTAAGAGCTGAGGTTGTCGAAGATGACACAATTTTACAAGGAGTTATTATTACTTCTAATTTAAAGACAGGTCGTGCTTTAAAAATTGAAAGAATTCAAAAATAATTTATTAAATATACTTTGTAAAAGGTATCCAGAAAAAACACGAAAAGAATTAATGGTTTTGATTTTAACTGGCAATGTATATGTAAATTCTCATAAAGAAAAAAATCCTAAAATGTTAATAAACAAAACAAGTAAGATAGATTTGGTTGAGAATACTTGTCAAATATTTGTATCAAGGGGAGGTTACAAGCTTTTAGAAGCTCTAAAGGATTTTGAGATCGAAGTTAAAAATAAAATTTGTGTTGATGTTGGTTCTTCAACTGGTGGTTTTACTGATTGTCTGCTACAGTGTGGTGCCAATTTTGTTTATTCAATTGATGTGGGCATTAATCAACTTTCTTATAAATTAAGAATTGATCCAAGAGTTAAAGTTTTAGAGAGAACTAATATTTTTGATGTTACAGAATTTAAAATTGTGCCTAATTTTGCTGTTGTTGATGTTTCTTTCAGATCATCAATAAGTATATGTGTAAATTTAATAGACAAACTTTCTGATAATTTTATTATAGTTTTGATCAAGCCCCAGTTTGAGTTTAAGAGCTTAAATTTGGATATAGAAAATTTTAATGGTATTGTGAATGAAAAGTATTTGAAGATAATTTTGCAAAATGTAATTGAAAAGTTTTATAAAAATAAATTACAAGTTAAAAATATATTGAAGTTAAAAACCAAAGGTAAAAAAGGTAATCAAGAATTTATGTTTTTAGTTGCTAGATCAAGTGTTTTCAATATTGCAAATTCTATGCAATTGCTTCGAAATATTGAATTTTAATATTTGTCCAAAGTTTTTTTATTTAATATTCCTGAGAAATTTAAGTTTAATTCTTCAAGTATTATCGGATTATTTTCTATTGTTAAAATTATTCCAGTAATGCCTTTAATTTCAAGACATGTTAAAATTATTTGAGCGATTTGATTAATTATTCCTTCAATTCCAAAACTATTTTCATAAAATTCTTTAGATAAGTTTATTTTGGCAATTCCTTCGCTTAGGGTTAAGTTTAACAGTTTAGTTTTTATAGGGATTAAGCTTAAAAAATTATTTTTCAGCTCATATTCATTTGGCCCTTTAATTAAAGATTTTAGTGTTTCTTCAAGAATATTTTTATCGTAATAAATAGCTCTTTTTATAGTTTGTCTTAAAAAATATCCTTCTGGGGTGACTTTTATAAAATAAAGTTTAATAAATTTTTTGTTTTTAAGGTTGTTATTTCTTTGGTTTTGCTTGAGTTCTTCTTCAAGTTTTTTTATTTCTGGTGGTTGGATTAAAAAACTTTCATTTTTGAGTATTTTTATATTTGTATTTTTATTGGTGGTTTTTTTAGCTTCAATTAACTTATTGCCTTGTGTTTGGCTTGATTCAAATAAATCGTTCTCATTATTTTTTTCCTTAAAAATATGCATAATAAGCGAATTTTTGACTATTAATAGTGCACTAATTATTGTTAAAATAATAGCAATCAAAATTAAAAGCATATCTGATTTGTTTGAGTTTGAACTTTTTTTTCTTTTCAATATAAACACTCATGTGCAATTGGCATAAATATTAATATTTGATATTATAATGGAAATATCGGAATAAATAAAGAGGTGTTTTTTCTTTGCTTAGTTATAAAAAGGTTCTTATTGTTGGTAGACCAAATGTTGGGAAATCTGCTTTATTTAATCGAATTTTAGATACAAAAAGAAGTATTACTGAGAGTACTTACGGTGTTACTAGAGATTTAGTTGAAGAGGTTTGCAAGGTTGGATCTTTTAGTTTTAAATTAATTGATACTGGTGGGTTTACTATCTTAAGAGATGAGATTAGCAAAATTGTTGTGCAAAAGGTTTTAAGCTCTTTAGAAAAAGTTAATTTAATTTTATTGGTTTTAGATGTTAATGAAATTTTACCTGAAGATTATCAAATTATTGAAAAACTTAGGAAATATAGTAGTAAGGTAATTTTGGTTTTAAACAAAGTAGATACTAAAGATAAGGAAATTTTAGCTCATGAATTTCATAATTTGGGGTTCAAGCGCTATTTTCTGGTTAGTGCAGTTCATTGCCGAGGTATTACCAAGCTTAGAGATTTTTTAAAGTTAGAAGTTGGTAAGACTAATGTTGAGGATGAAGTTGATATTAAGGTTGGGATTATAGGTAAACCCAATTCAGGTAAATCTACTCTTATTAATTATTTATCTGGAAATGAAATTTCAATTGTTTCAGATCAACCCGGTACTACTAGAGATTTTATTAAAACTAAGTTCACTAGTAATGGGAAAGTTTTTGAGATTATTGATACAGCTGGGATAAGGCGAAGGGCAAGAGTAAATGAAATTGTTGAATATTATTCTGTTAATCGGGCATTAAAAGTAATCGACATGGTGGATATTGTTTTTTTATTGATTGATGTTAAAGAAGAATTGACTTCTCAGGATAAAAAGATTGCCCACTATGTTGCTAAAAAGGGGAAAGGAATTATTATTGTGTTTAGTAAGTGGGATCTTGTGGGAGAATCTAAAGGTTATTTTGAAGCCTTAAAGAGTCGTGTGAAATTTTTTTTTCCTATTTTAAATTTTGCTCCTATATTTAGAATTTCTGTTCATAAAAAGATAGGCCTGAATTCTCTTTTTAAAGAAGCTTTGAAGTTAAAAGATCAGCTTGAATTTAAAACCAGTACCCCAGATTTAAATAGAATGTTAAATTTGTGGATCAAAGATTATCATTTAAATATTTCTCATAAAATAAAATACATTACACAGGTTAGTGTTAATCCTGTCAAGTTTATTCTTTTTGCAAATAAAGTAAAGAATTTCCCAAATTCTTACTATAATTATTTAGTAAATAATTTGCGTAAAATTGGATATAAAAACATTCCAATTTTAGTAGAATTGAGGGAGAAAATAAGAGATTTAAAGTGAAATATATATTTTTGTTCTTAATAATGAAGAGTCTAAATCTTTTTGCGCTTGAGAGTTTTTTTTATGATTTTGATATAAGGGCTAAGTATTCAAAATATTTTAATTCAAGCTATGTGCAAAAAAAAATAAGTCCAATAAAGCATTTTATTACAGAAAATTATTACATTGAAGTTTCAAGTGCAGTTTCTTCTGGGTATGTTTACTATTCTTTTTTTAATAAAAAAAAGAATGTGGACTATATTTTTCCAGGGTCTTATGTAATTAAAGTGGGCAAAAACGGTATTGAGCAGATAAAAATATTTTTTATAAACAGAGGCGATACATTTATTAGAATAAAGTCTGCAAAATTTTCTTCTAGTGCTGATTTTTATTTAGTAAATACTTTAATTTATAAAGACGTTAGATTGCCTTTTAAGATTGAAGACATTGCAGTAATTTCTCTTAGAAATATAATAAATTATATTTCTAAGGTTATTGATTTTAGGTATTTTATTCCTGAATATTTTGATATTTATAAAAATATTTCTAATATGGTAATTAGTTTAAGAAAGGCTCTTGCATCTTTTCCTATTGCCGAGGTTGTTGATGGCGCAATGGATGAGCATGGCAAAATGGTACATATAAAAACTGGGTTATTGCAAAAAGATGCTGTTGGGTTTAATTGTTCGGGATTTGTTAAATGGGTAGCAGATTCGATTTATAAATCAATGACGGGACGACTTTTAAAAATTGATGATCTTAAGCTTAAACATATTGGTGTTAGAGGTAGTGTTTTTACTAAAAGTCATGAATTTAATAAGGATCCCTTTTTTGGTCTTGATTGGATTCGTAATATTGCCTATAGGATAAATAATATTGATGTGGATTTAAATTTATCTAAAGTTAAAGAAAATGATGTTAATAATATTAAGTTTTTTGATTATATTGACAATCGTGGCTATAAAATTGAAAATTTAGAGTTTTTATTATATAGTTTGGCCTTAGATGAGCCTGGATATATTTATTTTGGATCTATTAGCACGGGTGTTGGCAATTTATCAAATATGGTGCTTCATAAACATGTTGTTTCGTTTCTTCCATTTCTTGATGAAAACAGGGTTTTTAGAGTTTCTGTTAATGAGGTTAATGCCGAGACTTCAATTAAGTCTCTTCAAAAAAGATATCCAAAATCTTATATTCATTTAGTTAGAGTTAAGGTTCCTGAAAATTTATCGATAGTACCTATACCTATAAAGGCAAATAATCAAGCATCATGATTAAAGCTGTAATATTTGATTTAGATGGCACCTTGTATCCCGAGGTGGATAGAAATAAATTAATGTTTTTTGAATTTTTTACTAATGTCAAGTTTTTTTTAGCTTTTAAACAGGTTAGAAAAAAAATACGAGTTTTACAAAACAATCAATTTTCGCCTTCAAATAGGGATGAATTATTTTCTCTTCAGGTTAAAATGCTTTCTGAGCATTTAAATCTTGATGAGAAACGTTGTGCTTTTTTATTAAATAAAATATATTACAGTCAAAATTTTAGTGATAAGTTTAAGAAGCTAAAACCATATCCTGGGGTTCAAGATTTAATTTATTGGCTTAAATTTAAGGGAATAAAATTGGGTGTAATGTCGGACTTTCCTATTTTAGGTCGTGTCAAAAATTTATTGGGAATTCAAGACAGTTTTTGGGATATTCTTTATTCTTCAGAAGATACTGGATATCTAAAACCACATAGAACACCTTTTTTAAAAATTATTGAGGATTTGAATTTAAGTAGTAATAATATTTTGTATGTAGGGAATTCTTATGAATATGACATTTTGGGTGCTAAAAATGTTTCAATGAAAGCAGCTTTTTTTTCAAAAAAGAATATAAATTCCAAAAGGATTATTGATTTTATTTTTTATAATTATAAAGACTTAAGAGAATATATACGTTTGAATATATAGAATATGGGTAAAATATTTTATGATAGATTTTGCAACTATTTTAGTTAACCTTTTCGTGGTTTCAATAGTTTTGTTTGTCTATAGGCAATATGATAAACGTTCTAGAGCGTTAGATAAAATTAAAAAGTTCATTGATCTTGCAAAGGTTAATCTTGAAGATTTTATTGAAGATAAAACAAAAGAAATTAATGATCTTGCTGTTGATATGGAAGCTTATCAAAGATCTAGTATAGAAATAATAAAAAAGATTGACGAAGTTCAGCAAAAGATTAAAAACAAAAGCAATGATTTTGCAGAGGTTGAAAAAAAGATAGCTTATCATGATTCTATGCTTAAGGATCTTGATGAAATGACCTTTAAAGTTCAAGAGAATATACAAAGATTGCAAGTTGATGGGAAAATAGTAGATAAACTTTCAAAAACTTTAAAAGGATTTAATACTCAGATTGATTCGGTTGAATCAAATTTGAATTCAGTGTTAGAAAAATTTGACAAGACCAATAAAGAAAATCTCGAATCTATTAAAATTGCTAGTTGGGAAAAGTTTGATATTAATATTAAGGATCTTGTTTTAAAAATGGATAATTTGAATAAAGAGATTGATTTTTATTCAAAAGATTTGACAAATATTGAAGAGAGAAAAAAGGATATTTTAGTTAAGGGAAACGAGAAATTAGATTTAGAATTTAACAATTTTCTTGAAAAAGTTGAATTTAATATTAGCAAATATAACAAAGAGATAGAAAGTTCTTTTAGTTTTTATGAAAATAAATATAAATTAATAGAAGATTCTATAGAACTTATTATGGAAAGTGTAAAAAATAAAATTAATGAGAAAGAAGATTTTATTTTAAATAGACTTAATGAAGAATTGCAAAATAAATTTAAGGATATTTTTACATACGTTGATGATCGTTCTAAGGAAATTCAAGATAAACTTGAGGGTAAATTAATTTTGGTGGACGATGAAATTTCTTCTATGAGTTCTTCTTTCAAGGACAATGTTTATTCAAGGATTAATTCACTTGAAGAGTTAATACGAATAGAGATGGGAAAGTATGAGGAGCAGGTTGATAATGTTTTTGATAAATTTAGATCTCAACTTGAGTTGAATCTTAAAAATATTTATGAGGATTATGAAAATAAAATAAGTCAAGTTGATAAGAATATTAGAGAAAGAGTAGAGCTTAGTTTATTAGATTTGAATTCTAAAATGGAAAGTGTTCAGGTAGGTGCTGTTGATTTAATGAAGAGGCTTGAAGATGATTCTAATGGAATGTATCTTGAATTTAAAAATAAGTTTGGCTCAGATATTGAAGTATTTAGTGAAAGTTTTAAAAGTGATATTAATCAACTTAAAATGCAATTAGAATCTCAACTTTTAGATGTTGATTCTAATATTCAAGACAAACTTGTTAAGCTTAATGATAATTTGATTTTTAATTTTGAAGAAATTGATGGCAGGCTTAATAATAATTATTCAAATTTAAGTGATAATATAAATGCCAAGTACAAGACTCTTTTTGAATCTTTGGATTCTAGCAGCTCTAAATTTAAAGATCAAATGGAATCTAAATATAAAGGCTTTACAGATAAATTGACAGCAGAAATGGATGAGTTTTCTTTAATTTATGGTGAAAAATTTGACAGACTCTCTCAAGAAGCGGTTAATAATTATCAAGAATTTCAAGATTTAAACGAAAAATTAGAAAATGAAATTGGATCTTTTTGGAATTTTTTTGAAAAAAACCAAGAAATTTTAAAGCAAGATTTTAATACTAGTTTAAATAACATTAAAGATGAAATTGGAAAAAATATATTAGAGTTTAAGGATCGTTATTACGATGAGGTAAATATTTTTGTTCGTCAGCTAGAAGAAAGTAAACTTCAATATTTAAATTGGCAAGGTGAAATGGATTCTAATTTAAAAAACATTGAATCTCAAATAAATAAAACAAATGAAGAATTTTTAAGTTTAATTCAAATTCAAAAAGACAAAGGAATAGAGCTTAGTGAGAATGTTTTTAATGATCTTTCAGATCATATTCAAAAAAAAGCTATTGATATGCATGGTAGTTGGAAAGATGAGCTTATTGCTTTAAATAAATCGTTACTTGATATTAAGATCTCTAGTGAAGAGCTACTTTCCTCTGCTACTTTAAAAATAGAAAATTTAGAAAAAGATGTTAATGATAGAATGGAATATGTTTTGTTAAAAACAGGCGATATTGAGAGTTTGGTGATAGAAAAATATAAAGAATTAAAGGATATGTCATATTCACAAAGTGATGGGGCTATATTAGAAATTAAAGAATTTATTAATAGGCAAACCGAAATAATTAAAGATAAAAGTGTATTTATGCTTGAGGATTTGAATAAAAAATTTGATGATAAGAACAATTTTGTTATAAGTAAAATTGAAGAGTGTGATTATAAATTAAAAGATTTTAAGATTGAATCAGAAGATATTTTAAATAATTTTAAATCCGATCTTAATGAATTTATTGAATCAAAACTACAAATTGTCTCTGATATAAAATCAGACAATCAAAAGCAAATTGATGAATTTTTAGATAGAATTTCTAAAGATATTTTAAATAGGAAAGATTCAATTAATAATGAAGTAGACAGCAAGCTTAGTGATTGGCAGGGTAAATTAAACGAAATAACTGTTAAAATTGAAAATTTATTGTCTTCGGGTAAAGTAGATCTGGATTTAATAGATTCTGAGGTGACTACAAAAATTAAAGAGCTTAAATTTTCCATAGAAAGTCTTGAGAGTTATTATCTTGAGAAAATAGATGAGTTTAGAAATCAAGGCTCTATATATTCTGATGAGCTTTTGCAGGATATAATGAACCATTTTAATAAAGAGACTAGAGACCTTGAGGAAAATTTGTCAAAAAAGTTTGCTGTAGTTTTAAATAATTCAGAGGAATTTGTTAAAGAGGTTGATAGTCTTTTGCAGGATAAAAGAACTGATATTGCTTCTTTTCAGGCCAATATAGACATTACTCTTGATTCTCTTAGTGTGAAGTTTAATGATATAAACAAAGAAATTAATGGAAAATATAATGAGGTAATATCTAATTATAGAGGTTATTCAGAAAAGATTTCTAGTAAACTTGAAAATGAAATAATGCATGAGATTGAAAATCTAAATAGAAGATTAACAGATAGAATAGATAGTCTTAGCAGAGGTATGGATGAAAATCTTCAAAAACTTAAAGAATCTTTTGATGTATCAAAATATCAAGTTGAAAAATTTGAATTAAAAGTTAAAGATCTAACAGATGATGGAGAGGCTAAAATTAGTGAGTTTGTTAAAGAGATTGAGCAGTATTATAAATCCAGATTAGAGGAAGCAATTGATTATAGGAGAATGATTGATAATGATATTATGCAAGCAAAAGAGAGATTTGGGGAGATAACAAATGATCTTAAAAATAATATTGAGAGTAAGTCTGAGTTTTTAAATGATCTTTATAAGGAAAGATTTAAACTTATTGAGAGTAATTTTGAAGAGAGATATTCTACGTTTTTAATTGAAAGTGAGGGAGCTATTTCAAAAATTAGAGATGAAATCTATAAGACACTTACAAATAATGATGAAAATTTGCAGATTAAGATTTCTGAAATGGATCATAATTTTGAGATAATAGAGCGAAGATCAAAAGATATTTTAGAGTTTGAAAAAGAATTGCGAGATAAAATCCAAGATTGTTACAGTGTTATAAATTCTCAATTTGGAGAGATTAAGGCAAATGTTGAAGAGAATATAAAAAATCATTTTGAGGTTTGTATAAAAAAGGTAAACACTTTAATTGATGATGACATTGTAAAGTATGAAAATGAAATTCATAAGAGAATTGATTCTTTACAATCGATTGAGAATACTTTTGATAGCATAGAGAAAAATTTGAATGATAAGGTGAATGGATGTATTGATAAAATAGCTAATGATTTTAATCTTAAGTATATTGAACTTGAAGAAAGGTGCAATGAAGGTCAATTAAATTTGGAGAGCAAAATTGACAACAAAATCAAAGCCATTGATAATTTAGCTTTAAGTCAATATGATAGCCTTGAGAAACAGTATGCTGATATGTACGATGAGTTTTTAGAGAGATCAAATTCTTATATTACAACTTTAAGTGAAGAGTTTAAAAATTCAAATAAAGAGATGATTTTTGAACTTGAATCTCAATTAAAAAATCTTAAAAATCTCGAATCTGATTTAAATAATATTGAAAAGGATGTTATTAGATTAAAAGAAGAGTCTTATCACAATGTTTCGTCTCATCTTAAGCTATTAGAAGAAGATTTTTTTAAAGATTTGAAAATTAGAGGCGAAGAGCTTAAATATTCTTTGGAAAACTTTGTTGCTTCATATAATGATAAAATTCAAAATTTAGAATATGATTTGTCTAAAAATTTGGAAAACAAAACAGAACTTATTCAAAGTTTTCACTTAGATATTGAACAAAAAATGAAAAATGATAAAGAAAATTTTTATTTAGATTTTACTAAAGAATTTTCTTCTAAAAAAAAAGATATGGAGAGCGAAATAGCTTTAATTGAAACCAATATTACCAGGAGAGTAGACGAATTTGTTAATTTTGTAAATGATAAGCAAAATATTATTGATTCTTGGTTTTTAAATATTAAAGATGATGTAAAAAATTGGCAAGAAAAATCTTATAGTGCAATAGAGAAGAGAATAAATCTTGCTGAACTTGGGATTAGATCATTTGAGAATGATATTCTTAATGTTAAACTTGGTTTAGAATCTTTTAAAGATGATTTTGAGATTAAGGCTGAAGAGATTTTTGGCAATTTGCAAAACGAGGCTAAAAAAATTGGACAGTCAGTTCATCTTGATTTTAAAAATATTGGTGAAGCATTAAATCTTAAAGTTTTAGATCTTGAAAAATTTGTTGATTTTAAAGTAGAAAAGATAGATGAAAGGGTTAATAAGAAAACCGAAGACATCTTGATTCAAGCAGAAGTGAAATTTTTGACTCAGCAAAAGAATCTTGAAGATAGAATTTTTGAGCTTAATCAAAAATTAGAGCATGAATTTACAATCTTATCTTCTAATCTTGATAAAGTAAGGCAGGAAATGGTTGATGTAATTTCTAATGATAAAGAAAGTTTTGAAGGTCAAATTGAATTAATGCATAAAAATATTTCAGAGTTTTCTGAAAAAATTAGCTTATACAGGACTAATATTGAGGTATCAATTGAGAATGAATATAATTCTTTTTCTAAGTCTATAAAATCAGATTTTGGTTTATTTGAGGATGAGCTTAAAAAAAGTTTAAAACATTCAACGTTGGAGATTGAAACTATAAAGAATAACTTACAAGAACAAATTGATAAATTTGAAATTGAATTCAAGAAAAATCATAAAGAGTTATTGAAAGAAGTTGATACTAATATTTTAGAACTTGAGTCTAAAATATTAAATTGTGATGTTAAGTTTAATAAATTTGTTAGTGACATTAAAGACAATTTGGTTGAATATAAATCTGATTTGAGAGAAGAATTTGAAGATAGTTATAATAAAATAAATTTTCAAATTGAGAATTTTAAAAAACTAGATGCTGAGCTTGAAAAAAATAATTTGATATTTTTAGAGGCTTATTCTCTTAAGGACAAGTTGGAAAAATTATGGGAAACTTTAAAAAATGAGATGGATATTGCTCATGAATATAAAAATAATTTTGAAAACGTTAACAAAGAGTTTTATAGTATTCAAAAAGAAACATTAGGTATTATTGAAACTTTTAATGAGTTAAAGTTAGAACAGGAATCTATTAAAGCTATTAAGAGTGATTTGAATAGATTTTTTGAATTTTACTCTTCATTTGATGGTAGATATAAGAGTTTAATCGAATCTTATGATGAAATGCAAATTTATAAAGCCAAAATAAAAGAGATAGCTGACGAGCAGAGAATTATTCTTGATAATTATGAAAGAATTAGCAACAAGGAGAGTATATTAAAGAGTACCATAGAGTCTGTTGATAGAAACTTTGATTTAATAAATGAGGTGGAGAAAAGATTTAATACTTTAAGTAAAGAGAGCGCTAAGTTTCAGAACAATCTCAAGGATATGGAAAATGTTGTTTCAAATCTCTTATTAAACAAAGGGTTATCAGAAGAAGTTTTAATTAATGCTCAAAATTTAAAGGAAATACTCTTAGATATTGAAAATAGGCTTAAAAATACTTTAACTATGAGAGAGAAGGTAGTTAAGTCTGAGACAAGGCTAGAGAATTTAAATATTGCAGCAGAAGAGAGAATAAAAACTCTTGGCATTCTTGTCAAAACAGATTCTAAATATCAAGATAATGTTGGTCTTAATAATGAAACTGTTAGGAACTCCGTAATAAAATTAATGAGACAAGGATGGAGCGCTGAAGAAATTTCTAGAGCTACTAAATTATCTATTGGAGAAGTTGAGCTTATTTTAGAGCTTGGTATAAGTAACAAGGGTGATTAAGGGTTATATTTATGAAGTCAGATTTAAATTTAATAAAAACATTGCATCCTCTTGAGATAAAAGTAATTTTAAATAATGAAAAAGAGGAGAATATTTCTGCTTCAATTATTATTGAAAAATTGGGGTTTAATGAAGGTCAGGCAAATAAAACAATTGAATGGTTAAATTCTAAAAGTATTATTGAAGAAATTTATAGAAAATTAAACGTATTTTATAAAGCAACAGAAAGGGGTCTTAGTGTTTTAAGAGATGGATTTGTTGAGGAAAAAATAATAAATCTGGTATCTAGGAAGACAGTGTTGGCTTCAAATTTAGCTTTAGAGCTTGATCTTGATATTAAAGAGGTGAGAAAAGCATTTGGCCATTTATTAAAAGAAGGCATTCTTTCTATTGATTCAAATAAACAGATTATTATAAATTGTTTGAACGACATAGAGGTTAATTATCAAAAAATACGTGTCTTATTAGAAAGAGCAAAAAGTAGCGATCTTCTTAGAGAAAGTTTGACAACCGAAGAGCTTTTATTGATATCAAATTTTTCTAAGAAAAAAGGAGCAGATTCTGTATTTTTTAAAATAATAGAAAAACTTGATTTAAGGTTTAGATTATCTAGTTTTGGGTTGGAAGTGAAAAATTTTCTAATGAAAAGCAAATTAACAGGAGATGAGCTTACTAAGCTTACTCCCGAAATTTTAAAAAATAAAACGTATGAGAATAAAAAATTTAGAGCTTACAATATTCATATTCCATCAGCTAAAACTTTTATTGGGCGCTTTAATTCTTATTTAGATTATATTTCTAAAATTAAAGACAAATTAGTAGGGCTTGGTTTTGAGGAGTTTGACGGTCCTTTAGTAGAAACAGAATTTTTCAACAACGATGCTCTTTTTATGCCCCAATTTCATCCTTCTCGTGACATTAAGGATGTTTATTACATTTCAGATCCTAGTATGCAAAAATCTTTACCCGAACCTTATTTTTATAATGTAAAATTAGCTCATGAAACAGGATATGCAACAGGTTCAAGAGGTTGGAGATATAGTTTTAGTGAAGATCTTTCTAAGAGATTGGTTTTAAGAACTCAGGGTACCGTTCTTTCTGCAAAACAATTAATTAATGCCAAAAATCCAGGCAGATATTTCGGAGTTGTTAGATGTTTTAGATACGATCAAGTAGATGCAACTCACGGAGTTGATTTTTATCAAACTGAGGGGATTGTTATTGAGAATAGTGCTAACATTAAAACTTTGCTAGGCCTTCTTGAAATTTTTGCCAAAGAGCTTGCAGGTGCTACAGAAGTTAAATATGTTCCTGCATATTTTCCCTTTACTGAGCCGTCGATTGAAATGCATGTAAAACATCCTGTTCTTGGCTGGTTTGAACTTGGAGGAAGTGGAATTTTTAGGCCAGAAGTTACAAAGCCTTTGGGCATTGATCTTCCTGTTATTGCTTGGGGGATTGGAATAGATAGAATGGCTTTAATGCACTTGGGTTTAAATGATTTAAGAGATCTTTTTACTTATGATATTGGCGATGTTATTTTAAGACGAGGAAAGATGAGATGCCAAAGGTAGAAATTTATAAAAATCTTTTTTTAGATAAAATAGGAAAAAATTTTACAAATTTAGAAATTTCAGAATTACTTGAACCATTTAAAGCGGAATTTGATGGATTTGACGAAAGTTCGGGAAAAATCAAAATAGAATTTAATGATACAAATAGACCAGATTTGTGGTCTTATACAGGACTTGCTCGTCAAATAAAAACGTATTTTTTTGGAGAAATGCCTTATTATGATTTTTTTTCAAAAAAAGGAGATTTTAAAAAGTGTTATGGTGAAATTTTAGTTGATAATAAAATGTCTCAAATCAGACCGTTTATTTTTGGATTTTTAGCAAAAGGATTGATTATTAATGATAAAATGCTTGAAACATTAATTCAATTTCAAGAAAAACTTTGTCAAAATTATGGACAAAAAAGAAGAAGAGTTGCAATGGGGATGTATAATTCTAATTTTATTGAATTTCCAATAAGTTATGTTGCTTCATCTCCTAGTCACAAGTTTGTTCCCTTGGGAATAGATTGTGAACTTTCTCTTTTAGAAATAAATGAAAAGCATCCTAAAGGATTGGAATATTCCCATATTATTAAAAATTTTGATAAATATCCGTTATTATTAGATAATAATAACAATGTAGTCTCTTATCCCCCAATAATTAATTCTAACAATATTGGATCTTTAAAGGTTGGTGATACTGATTTATTTGTTGAGGTTACTGGTATTGATTTTGAAGCAACCCTGTTGGCGTTATCTATAGTAGCTTGTGATTTTTATGATATGGGTTTTGAAATTTTGCCCGTAAAAACTGTATTTAGAGAGCCTTTTGTTTTAGATTTTGAAGAATTAGTATGTCCTTATTATTTCCAAGAAGAAGTAGAGTTTAATGTAAAAAATGTTAATAGACTGCTTGGAAGCGATTTGACATTAGAACGTATTTGCCTGAATTTAAAAAAAATGGGAGTAAGTTCTTATTCTAGAGATTTAAAAAACTATGTTATTCCACCTTTTTATAGAAACGACTTTCTTCATGAGGTTGATGTAATTGAAGATGTAATGATAGGGGAAGGTCTTGCAAGTTTTCATCCAGAGCTTCCCAAAGCCTTTACAGTGGGAAGGCTTAGTGATTTGGAAGAGTTTTCAAGGAATGTTAGAAATTTAATGGTAGGCATGGGATTTCAAGAGATGGTTTATAATTATATGGGTTCTAAGAAAGATTTTATTGATAGAATGAATGTTAATGATCTAAATTTTTTAAAAGTGTCTAATCCAATGACAGAGAATTATGAATATATTAGAGCATCAATAATTCCTAATTTATTAAAATCAGAAAGTATTAGCTCTAATTTCCCTTATCCGCATAAAATTTTTGAAGTTGGTAAGGTGGCTTTAAAGAATTTGGATACTATTGAAGGAACAAGCACTTTTACCAATTTAGCTTTTTTGATGTCCGGTAAAGAAATTTCTTTTAATGAAATTAATTCAATTGTTGCAACTCTTTTTTATTATTTAAATATTGAGATTAATTTAAGAGAATCAAAAGCCACTATTTATATTAATGGCAGGGGAGCAGATATTTTGATTAAAGGCTTTAATGTAGGTAGTTTTGGTGAAATTTCACCTTATGTTTTGAATAATTTTGGTATTTTTATCCCATGTTCTGTTTTTGAGGTTAATATCGATAAACTTATGAGTCAATCTTAAGTATTGAATGTTAATTTCAGCAATGTTAAGATTTGTATGAAAATTCTTAAGAGGCACTTGAAGTTTAGATATGTTAGAATTTGAAACCATTAATATAAATTTGACTAAAAAGGAAAATTCATCTCAAAAAGAGGTAGAATTTATTGAAGATGTAATAATTGTAGGATCTGGGCCGGCTGGATTAACGGCTGGGATTTATTCTGTTATGAGCAATTATAAGGTTACTATTTTAGAGGGACCTGAACCTGGGGGACAGCTTACTACAACCACAGAAGTTTATAATTATCCTGGCTTTAAAAATGGAGTAAGTGGAAGAGATTTGATGTTAAATATGAGAGAGCAAGCAGTAAATCTTGGAGCTAAAACCGTTCTCGAAACTGTTTTGTCTATAAAAAGGGATAATAGTATTTTTTACCTTTATACAGAAAATTATGTTTATAAAAGTAAAGCTGTTATTATTGCTTCAGGATCAAAACCCCAAAAACTTGAAACTCTTAAAAATTCGGATTTATTTTGGAATAAAGGTATTTCGGTTTGTGCTATTTGCGATGGACATCTTTTCAAAGGGAAAAGGGTTGCAGTAATTGGTGGGGGCAATACTGCCCTTTCAGAATCAATTTATTTAAGCAAATTAGCGGATAAGGTTTATATTATTGTAAGAAAAGATTATCTTAGGGCTATTGCTATGTTAAGAGATAGTGTTGCAAAGTTGCCAAATGTTGAAATTTTGTATAATTCAGAAGCCATAGAAGTAGATGGCAAATCTTCTGTTTCTTCTGTTAAGATTTTTAATAAAAAAGATGATGTTGTTTATGAATTAGAAGCGAATGCTGTATTTATGGCTGTTGGCTATAAACCGAATACAGAATTTTTAAAGGGATTTTTAGATTTAGATGAAGAGGGGTTTATTGTAACTAAAGATGTTGTTAAAACAAGTGTAGATGGTGTTTTTTCATGTGGAGATGTTAGCAATAAACTTTATGCTCAAGCCATTACTGCTGCTGCTGAGGGATTTATTGCGTCTGTTGAGTTGGGAAATTTTTTAAAATAGTTTTTATTTAATTTAATAATCTTTTAGAGTAGATTTAATTGCCTTTTGATTTCAAAGATTAAAATGCCTGTGGACACAGAAACATTAAGTGAGTCTATTTTGCCACTAGTTGGAATCCTTATTAAAAAATCAGAATTTTCTTTTATTAGCTTGTGTACACCCCTTCCTTCATTCCCTAAAATGAGTGCAATTTTTCTGTCGTTTATTTTAATTTTGTTTATATCTTGCCCTTTAACATCACCAGCGTATATCCAAAAGCCATTTTTTTTTAAAAAATTTATTGTGTTGTTTATGTTTGCCACTGTTATTTTTTTTACATATTGACTTGCACCAGAGCTAGTTCGTAAAACTGTTGAATTGTCTTTTGCGCTACGTTTTTGAGTAGTAATTACAAGATCTATACTAAACTGTTCTGCTGTTCTAAGGATTGCTCCAAAGTTTTGGGGGTCTTCTATTTCATCTAGAAGTAAAATGAAAGCATTTTCTTTTTTTTTAAATGTTTCTAGTAAGTGTTCAAAGTCTTTGGTTTGTGTTTTTACATTTTTATTTTTTTCAAGTTTTAATTTTAATGCAAATCCCCTGTGGTCTTTGTTTTTAAGAATTTTGTCAAGTTCATTTGTATTTATTCTTCTTATTTTTATATTTTGTGCTTTAGCCAGTTTTTCAATTTCTTTAGTTTTTGAACTTTTTTTTGATATATAAAGTTCAAATCCTTTATTATTTTTTATGCTTTCAATTATTGAATTGGCATGAGTTATATACATATTATACTTTGAGTAAATCTATTTCATCACCATCTCTTAATTCTTTGCTCAAGCTTTCAAAAAGTTTGATAGCATTAGAATTTAAATTTTTAGGTGTTTTTATTTTAGTGATTAATATTAAGTTTCCAAACTTTTCGGTTTGAAGAATTGGCATTCCTGCGTTTTTAATTAAAATTTGTTCTTCATTTTCTATTCCTTTTGGAATTTGTATTTTAATCTCTTTTGAAGCGATTGTTTTTATTCTTACTTCTTTTCCAAGGGCTGCTTGAGTAAAGCTTATTGGAAGCATTGCGTAGAGATCTTTGCCATTTCTTTTAAATATTTTATGAGATTTTATCAATATTTTTACATAAAGATCACCATATTCTTGGTTATCTGGATTAACATTTCCTTTTCCTTTCATTTTTATTTGTTGGTTATTATCAATACCCGAAGGAATGTTTAATTGAATAGTTTCTTGCTTTGTAAGGCTTCCTTTTCCTTTACAAGATTTACAAGGGTTTGATATTATTTTCCCTTCACCATAGCATTTAGAACATGTTGTTGTAACTCTGAAAAATCCTCCTCCTTGTACTACTCTTCCGCTGCCGTTACACATGTTGCATATCGAAGGGCTTGAACCTTTTTCGGATTTTTTTCCTAAACAAGAATGGCAGAGTATTTGTCTTGTTATGTTTATATTATTTTTGTAACCAAAGTATGCATTTTCAAGAGATATTTCTATGTTATATCCTACGTCTTCACCTTTTGCATGTTTTCTATTTTTTTCTTGTCCTTTGTTGCCAGTGAAAAATGAATCAAAAATATCGCCAAAATCTTCAAAGATGTCTGAAAACCCACTAAATCCACCTGAAAATCCTTCAAATCCTCCCCCTTCAAAAGCGGAATGTCCAAATCTGTCGTATTTGGCTTTCTTATTGTCATCTATTAAAATTTCATAAGCTTGAGTAGCTTCTTTAAAAATAGAAGCGGCCTCTTCATTCCCTTGATTTCTGTCGGGGTGATATTTGATTGCTATTTTTCTATAAGCTTTTTTTATTTCATCTTTTGAGGCTCCTTTTGAGAGCCCCAAAATTTCATAATAATCTTTTTTCACTATTTTTTATCCTCGTCAACAACTTCGTAATCAGCTTCTTTACCTTCTTCGCTTGTATTGCTTTGGGTACCATTTTCTTGTTGGCTGCTTGCATTTTGCTGGGAAGGATCTTTATACATCATTTCAGCTATCTTATAAGAAGCTTTTTGAAGTTCTTCTGTTCTAGATTTTATAAGTGAAATGTCTTCCTTTTCAAGACTTTCTTTTAATTCTTTTATTTTATTTTCAATAGCGTCTTTATCTTCGCTTGAAATTTTTTCAGAATATTCTTTTAATGATTTTTCTGTTTGATAAATTAAAGAATTAGCTGTATTTTTTGCTTCAATATTTTCTTTTAATTTTTTATCTTCTTCCGCATGAGCTTCTGCATCTTTTACCATGCGATCTATTTCTGATTCAGAAAGTCCTGATGATGATTCAATTCTAATTTTTTGTTCTTTTCCTGTTCCCATATCTTTTGCAGACACGTGAACTATTCCATTAGCGTCAATGTCAAAACTAACTTCAATTTGAGGCACTCCTCTTGGTGCTGCCGGTATTCCATCAAGTATGAAATTACCAAGTATTCTATTTTGTGCTGCCATTTCACGTTCACCTTGAAGGACTTTAATATCAACAGAGGTTTGATTGTCAGCAGCTGTTGAGAATACTTGACTTTTTTTTGTAGGAATTGTAGTGTTTCGTTCAATAAGTTTGGTCATCACACCACCTAGCGTTTCTATTCCTAGTGAGAGTGGAGTAACGTCAAGGAGTACCATGTCTTTAGTTTCTCCGGTTAAAATACCACCCTGAATAGCAGCTCCAATTGCTACAGCTTCATCTGGATTTACTCCTTTGTTAGGCTCTTGTCCAAATATATCTTTTACAATTTTTTGAATAGCAGGAATTCTTGTTGATCCACCTACAAGTATTACTTCATTGATGTCAGAAGCTTTAAGTCCGGCATCTTTAATAGCTTTAAGGCATGGTTCTTTTGTTTTTTGAACTAAATGGTCTACCATTTGTTCGAATTTTGCTCTTGTTAGAGTTTGTTGTAAGTGTTTTGGACCGTTTGCATCTGCTGTAATAAATGGAAGATTTATTGAAGCTTCTTGTGCGCCTGAAAGTTCTATTTTAGCTTTTTCAGCTGCCTCTTTGAGTCTTTGGAGAGCCATTTTGTCGTTTGACAAATCAATAGCGCTTTCTTTTTTGAATTCTGAAATTAAATGCTTTATTATCTCATCGTCAAAATTATCACCTCCAAGGTGTGTGTCTCCATTGGTGGACTTTACTTCAAAAACACCATCTCCAAGCTCCAATATTGAAATGTCAAATGTTCCTCCACCAAGATCGTAAACGGCAACAATCTCTTCGTGTTTTTTTTCAATTCCATAAGCAAGAGCAGCGGCAGTTGGTTCGTTAACAATTCTTTTTACCTCAAGGCCTGCTATTTTACCAGCATCTTTTGTAGCCTGTCTTTGAGCGTCGTTAAAGTAAGCAGGAACTGTAATGACAGCTTCTGTAACTTTTTCACCCAAGTAAGCTTCTGCTGTTTCTTTCATTTTTGTAAGAGTTGCTGCTGAGATTTCAGGCGGTGACATTTGCTTTTTTATATTGGAAATGTTTACTCGCGCGTCGCCATTTAGTCCTTTTTCTATTTTATAAGGAACCATTTTTATTTCGCTTGCAACCTCTTCAAATCTTCTTCCCATAAATCTTTTGATGGAATAAATTGTGTTTTCAGGGTTTGTAACCATTTGGTTTTTTGCGACTTGCCCTACAAGTCTTTCGCCTTTATTTGTGTATGCAACAATAGATGGAGTAGTTCTGCCTCCTTCTGAATTTTGTATTACAACTGGTTTTCCATGCTCCATTATAGCTACGCATGAGTTTGTTGTTCCTAGATCAATACCTATTATTTTGCCCATATTATAAACCTCCTTCTTTTCTAATTAATTTTTACTTTGAGCAACTTTAACTTTTGCTGTTCTTAATATTCTATCGTTGTAGCAATAACCTTTTTGGTATACTTCTACTATTTCTGGATTTTTAAGACCTTCTTTCTCTTCAATGCTTATTGCTTCATGACGACTTGGGTCAAAATTTTCACCATTTTCTCCAAATTTTTTTAAATTATATTTTTTATCAAAGATTGATAGTATTTCATTTTCAATCATACTGATTCCTGTTAATAGGTTGTCAAAATCTTTAGATTTTTTTGAAGAGTTAATAGCTCGTTCTAGGTTATCAAGAAAATTAACCACATCTTTCATTATGGTTTCATTTGCAAATTTAACAAAATTGTCTTTTTCTTTTTCTAATCTTTTTCTGAAGTTTTCAAATTCTGCTTGTTTTCTTAAATACAAATCTTTAAGATTGGAGATTTCATTTTCAAGCTCGGTAATTTTTTTATCAGAATTTACCAGATTTAAGTTTTCTTTTTTTTGAGATTTTGTATTTTTGTTATCTTGTTTGTTGGGTTTTTCGGTTTCGGTTTTAGTTTCTTTTTTTTCCATTTTCCCTCCTTTGATAAAGCATTTTATCTTTAAAAAAAATATTTTACAAATTTTTTTCTTTCTTAAAATTTACTAAAATTGATTCATTTTGATCATTTGCAAGCTATATATTTTTCTTAAGCTTTCAGCAATAGTGTTATATTGATACATATTTTTATTTGGCAAAAATGTTCGTGTGTATTTTTTTGTCAAAATAAAAAAATTTAATTTTTTTATTTATCAAAATAATTTTGGGGTCATTTTTTGATTTTATTTGTTTTTAGTGTGTTTATAGATACCTATAATTTTAGGATATTGTTGGAATATGGATGAGTATTGGTTTTGCGAAGCTATTAATTTTTTTTGTTGTAATTTAATGTATTATTGCTTATTATTTACCTATGAAAATAAGCATTGCTCAAACGAAATACAGCGTTTTAGATCTTGATAAATGTATTGTTGATTTTAAAATTAATTATGATGAGGCCTTACTAAAAGGGTCAGATGTTTTAGTTTTTCCTTCTATGTTTTTAGGCAGTACTAAGTATGCTGAGTTGTTTGATCGTTTGAAATATTCTCAAGATATATGTAAATTTATTGAAATTATGAAAGAACAGGTTAATGATAGTACTTTAGTTGTTTTTGGTCATAGTGTTTATGAGAGTGGCAAATTTGTAGATATTATTTCTGTCATCAGTAATCATGAAGTTATTTTAACTGTATCACAATATAATTTACCCGAATTTTTTATTTATAAGAACAATGTATTTGCTGTATTAAATTTTGAGGATGCTTTGTTATTTGAAGAATTAAGTCCCCAATTTGGCGAAAATTTAAAGAAGGCTCAGTATTTAATAGTACCATCCAAATCTTATTTCACTAGGGAAAAGAATAGTCTTAGGTTAAAATTCTTTGAAAGAGTTGCTGTTGAGAATAATTTGGATGTTGTTTATTCAAATTTTTATGGAGTTGAGGATTCTGCAGTTTATGATGGATGTAGTTTTTTTATTAATAGTCTTGGAAAGATAAAACAAGCTAAAGGATTTGAATTTGATTTTATATCTAATGATGCATTTCAAGATTTAAAATTTGATACATGTAATGGACTTTTTGAAAAAATTATTTTAGCAATATCTCTTGTTTTAAGAGAATATATTTATTTTTCGGGATTTTCTAAAGTTCATTTGGGATTGTCTGGGGGTATTGATTCTGCACTTGTTGCGTGTCTTGCATGTTTTGCTTTGGGCGCTGAGAATGTTGTTGGAATTTCTATGCCTAGTAAATTTTCATCAGTAGATTCTATTTCTGATGCTAAAGAGCTTTCTAAAAAATTAGGGTTTAAATTAATTGAAATGCCAATAAAAGACTTGTTTGAGGTAAGTAGTAGATTTTTTGAAGGGCATTTTGATGTTAAAGGCGTTACTGGAGAAAATTTACAAGCTCGGTTAAGGGGACTTTTATTAATGTCTTATAGTAATTCTAAAAATTCTTTGCTTTTAAATACTGGCAATAAAAGTGAAATCGCAGTTGGTTATTGTACCCTATATGGGGATACTTGTGGGGGATTAGCTTTGATTGGAGATCTTTTTAAAACGGAGGTTTATGATCTTGCAAAATATATTAATGCAAAGTTTGGAGAATGTATTATTCCCGTTAATATTATTTTAAAGGAGCCTTCGGCTGAGTTAAAGTTTGATCAAAAAGATAGTGATTATCTTCCAAAATATGAAGTTCTTGATGATATTTTAAATAGATATTTGATTGACAATGAATCTATAAATTCAATTTATCTTCATTTTGAAAAAGGCACAGTTGATAAAGTTTTAAATCTTTATTTTAAAAATGAATACAAAAGAAGACAAGGAGCCCCTATAGTTAAAGTTTCTAAAAAGACCTTTGGTTTTGAACTTTCAATTCCTATTTTAAATAATATGGTTTGAAATTATGGTTAGGGCTTGGTTGTTTAAATCCTATTTATTTTTTAAATTTTATTAATAATATTTTTTACGGAAAAAATTTGAGATTTAATATTATTTAATGTTTTTGAAAAGGCCTTTAAAATGTTTTTATGGATCTAATTGTTTTAGTTTGAGTTGTTAAAAGTAAAATTAATTTAGCTTTAAATTTGCTCAAGTTTTTTAAAAGTAATATTCTTTTATCAAAGATATTCATTTTTTGTATTGAAAGTAGAGGATAATGAGCGTTGTTAGGGCGCTTGTTTAAGAGGAAGTTGATTAGTTTTTCAAGAGTCTAGATTTTTTATATTGGATTCTAAGATTAAAAATTTTATTAAAAAGAAGCAAGCTAAAGGTTAATAACAAAAGTATTTAAAGCTGTTATTTGAGAGCACAAATCACCTTGAGAGCAATATAATATAATTAAATCTGATTGATAATATTGAAAGTTTACTTACTAGAAAATTTAAAAACAGCTTTTTAAGTTCAAATTAAATTTTTATACTTTTAAATAAAGTATATGAGGACTTTTAATGATTATTTTATAAATAATCATTAATTTGAAATCTATTTAGTAAGTATATCAGGTTATGGTATAGGATTAGCTTTTTGCTTGGTGTATTAAAATTATTAATTTTTATGTTATGGTAGTTGGTAATAATACAATCCTTTTTGAAGTATTAAATTATGTCAATAATTATTTATTGAATTTAGAAGTGATATGTGTATTACATTGTTGTGTGGGATTTTGAATATGAAAACTAGAAAAATGAAATTTTCTCTAAAGCTCCTACTTCATTCTATTGTTTTTAATTCTAATGGGATTTTAGACTTGAATTAAAAGATATTACTTTTTAAATTGGAAGCTATGTATTTCTGAGAAAAAGAGTTTGTGTTTGATAAATTTTTTCAGTTTTTGCTATTTAATTGAGTCTATGAGATTGAGAATAAAAAAATTTGGGGGGGGATGGATATTTATGATTTTTATACTATCCTTAGTAAAAAAAGATTCTAATTTATAACATTTTGTTTTATAGATGCTTTATTAAAAAATAGTGGATTTTGCAAAAGTTATGCTTTTAGAGATGATTTTTTCAATTTTAGAATTTATTCTTAATAAAAGAATCGAGATAAAAATGGATTGGGATTTCGAAAAAATTATATTTTTATTAAATGAGTCAACTAAGCTTGCATTAAGTGGTTGTGATAAATTAAGTTTAGATTTTAAATCTGATGGATCTATTGTAACTCAGGTTGATAAGCAGATTGAGCAATTCTTATCTAAAGAAATCAAAAAGCCCGGTAATTTTATTCTTGGAGAAGAGACAATATATACCTATGGAGAAGATTATATCAAAGATGCGTTAATGTCAAAGAGTACTTTTATTATTGATCCGATTGATGGAACTTCTTCTTTTGCAGCAGGTCTTCCTTCATATGGAATATCGCTAGCGTGTGCTAGTGGTGGAAAAATTATTGAAGGAGCTATTTCTCTCCCTTTAAGCGGAGAGTTTTTTATTACTTATAAAGATAGTGTATTTTATGCTAAAAAAAACATTGGCAGCTATCCTTTAAGAAAAGATTTTAATAAGTTTATTTTTGCTAATTCTGAATGTTATAATACACACAGTTTGCTTGCAGTATCAAAGTCTATTATAAGGTCGTTTAATCTTAATGTTTCTTCTCATATTCATATTAATGGCTCTTGTGTTTATTCTTTTGCCAAGCTTTTTACAGGTTCTTATAAGGCCTATTTTTCTTTTGTAGGGCTTTGGGATATTGCAGCGTGTTTAGCTATTGGGGATAAATTGGGTATGGTTGGTGAATTTTATTGTGGCAATAAAATGACATTGGATATCCTAGATTCAATGTACATTTTAGAGTCTAATAATCATAAGAGATGGTCCTTGAAAGATTTTTTTATTTATTCTGATAATAAATCAACAATAGACGTTGTAAGAAAAATAGCGAATAAAAAATTTAATAAGTAAGATTTTTAAAAAGAATTTGAAAATAGTTATTTATGTTTTGCAGTTTTATTATTATTAGATTCAATGTCGAGTGTTTTTATTAGCTTATTTAAGGTCCAGCTTGAAAATTTTATGTAAAGCATTTTAATTGGATTTTTTGTATATTTTTTTAGCACCTTTAAAGATTCTATATTCATTAAAGCTATTATTTCCTTTAGTGTTTTTGGCAAATTGTTGAAAATTTTGGAACCAACCTTATGCCCTTCTAGAATAAAATTTTGAAGAGTTATTTGATCTTTTTTTTGCAGGCGTCTCATATATAATTTTAAAATACGCTCTTGTGATTTCATAATTTCTGAATTAATTTGTTCTTGTTTTTTGGTAATTTTTTTCTTGTTTTCAATAACGGGTTTTTTAGGTAGAGACTTATAAGGATTTGTTCCTGGAATATAATTTTTAGGAATTTTCATATACTTTGCTCCTACGCAACTAGCTAACTTATATAGTTTATTATTTTTTTTGTTTTTATGCAATCAATATTGATATTTTAATTTTTTATGATTAGAATCATCATATGAAGGGGTTTTTAAGGGCGGGAGCTTTTAATTTATTACTTGGTTTTTTAATATTATTTGTTGTTATTTTTTTGCAATTTAGGAATTTAAACGTAAATATATTTTTTTTAAAAGATGTAAAGTTAGAAGTAAATAATAAGGTTGAAAATAGTGAATATATTTTAAATGATATTGTTGTTAATGTTAGAGGACTTAGGATACTTTTGTCCAAACTTAATCCACTTATTGTTTTAGAAACAGGGTTAAATCTTTTGCCCATCTCTTATAAAGTTCAAGACATGGGTATTTATGTTTATTTCGAGAATAATATTTTTCTAGGATTTTTATTTGATTCAGAAAATAATTTTATCATTGAATCAAATCTCTCGAAAAGCTTTTTGTTAAGCTATGAGGTTGAAGATCATTATGAAGTTTTATTAGATAAGCCTACTATTTCAATAAGACAAGGAGAAAATTTGGAATATAAAGTCTTTTTAGGAGAAAATGTAAAAATAAGAAAAAAAGATATTTTAATTTCTCCTCAATCAACATTTAGAATTGGTAATGTTATTTATATTGATTCACCAAAGAAAAATATTTCAAATTTCATTATAGAGGGCATTCAAAGTAATATATTAGATCATTCTATTATGCATTCAAAAATTAAAGATGTGGATAGTAAAATTTTTAATGATGCTTTAAATAATTTTAGACAAAGTGCTTATGATTCTTGGAACAATCCTATTAATTTTAATGTTTCAAAGGGAGGATGGTTTAAATACGGAGCTTATGGCTTTGATGAAAATCTAATGGTTTGTTTTTTAGCAGAATCCTTAATTAGAGGAGAGCACGAATCAATATTTTTAAAATTAGATTCTTTATTGGTTAAAAATGAACATAAGCTTACTTATTTAAGTTTAAATTATTATGCTAATTCAGATCAAATTGATAAATTTTTTTCTTATTTATCAAGAAATAAAACTTTTATTGACTCTCTTGAGAAAGACAGACTTGTGGTTTATTTGAAGGAGGATCCTCGTCTTTTAGAAAAAATTTTTTTATCAGAAAACATTTCCAAATTGAATGATGCTTTAAAGCTTCTCAGAGATCCTAAAAAAATATTAAATTCTAATTTTGATTTTAACCAAACTTACAATATTCTCTTTAATTATCTTACGTTTCTTAAGATTAGCAATGATGATTCTGTTTATTCAAGTTTTAAAAAGGAGCTTTATAAATTTGTATTCACTTTATTTGGTGTTACAGATGAAGGAAAAGTTTATATTTTAAATAATAGTATTAATTCATCTGATGTTGTTGAGTATGCATTAAAGATTTCTGGGGTTCTTAAAAGAATATCATCTTATTTAAAAGATAATTTAATATTAAAGCTTTCAAATAATGTGATTTATTATTCTTTAATTAGTGATTATGTTAAAGGAATTCCTTATGAAAGTTATTATTCTGATATTATTGACAATAAATATATGCCTCAATTTATCTTTATTTCTGATCTTGGGTCTATCAGGTGGATATATGCTGCGTCTAAAGTTTTAAATAGTGAAATTACTGATGCCAAAGTTACAATTAATTTTGATCAAGAGATTAATTATTCAAACTATATGTTTTTTGGAAATATTTTAAATCCAACTTTAGTAAGATTTAGAGAGATTGATTGGTTTACAGATTATAAGTTTTACGTATATTCTGATGGTTGGAAGTATTATCCTTTGAGTAAAATTTTGGTTATTAAAGCAACACCTAAGAAAAAGAAAATCTTTAATCTTTTATTAAGATTTGATAAAATTCCAAAAAAAATAAATATTTATGAATAAGCCTTTATTATCAGAGTTGGTAATTGACATTGGAAATACTAGTATTGCTTTTGCCCTATTTAAAAACAATAAAGTTAATTTATTTATTAAAATGAAGACAAATCTTATGTTAGGGTATGATGAGGCTTATGGGTTTTTTGAAGAAAAACTTGATTTTAATGTAAGTCAAGTTTTTATAAGTAGCGTTGTTCCTATTCTTAATGGAATATTTGAAAATGTCATTTTTTCTTTTTTGAAGGTAAAGCCCCTGTTTATTAGTTTTGATTTGGATTATAACTTAACATTTAATCCTTACAAAAGTGGTAAATTTTTGTTAGGTTCAGACGTTTTTGCTAATCTTATTGCAGCCATTGAAAATTATTCATTAGAGAATGTTCTGGTAGTAGATCTTGGGACAGCTTGTACTATTTTTGCTGTTAGTAGGCACGATGGAATACTAGGTGGTCTTATTAATTCTGGTCCTTTGATAAATTTTAATTCTTTATTAGATAAAGCCTATCTTTTGAAGAAATTTCCCATCAGCACTCCAAGTAATCTTTTAGAGAGAACTACAGCTGGAAGTGTAAACAGTGGTTTGTTTTATCAATATAAGTATTTAATAGAAGGTGTTTATCATGACATTAAAAAGATATATAAAAAAGAATTTGATTTGATAATTACTGGAGGTAATGCAAGTCTACTTTTGCCATTAATTGATATAAATTTTATTTTTAATATTCATTTAACCGTAGAAGGTATTAGAATTTTAGGAAATTCTATTGTCTTTAAGTGTATTAATTGAAATATTTGTTTTTAGAAAGTTTTAAATTTTTTTGTTAAATAAGTTTGGGAAATTTTTTGTTTGATGATTAAAATTATCTAAGATTGATGTAATCTCTTTGTATACCTCTTCATTAATTTCTGCTTTAAATGAATTTAAGTTTGATTCTACATAACTTTCTTTGCTGAAACCCACTATAAATCCGCTTAATTTTGTTTTTTTGAGCCATGCATATGTTAATTCTAAAATTGTTAAGTTGTTTTTCTTTGCTATCTTTGTAAGTTCATTTATGGTTTTTAAAGTATAAGGCCAAATTTCTTTTTTAAAAAGTATCAATTTTTTTGTTATATTATCATTAAATTTGTTTTTGTCTTTTATATTAGCTTTAGATAAAAGTCCTTGAGCAATTGTTGAATATGATATGGTGACAATATCATTGTCTTCACAGTAAGGGATTACATCTTTTTCTTTATTTCTAAATAAGGGGTTGTATCCTATTTGGTTTACGTCAATTTTGCAAACTTTTTTTACGCTTTCCATGTGCGATATTTCAAAATTACTTACACCCACATATTTTATTTTTTCTTTTGCTCTCATTTCTTCAAGAAATGATGCGATTGGTCTTAGGTCAAAATCGGTTTTAGGCCAGTGTATATAGTAAATATCTATATAATTAGTTTTTAAATTTTTAAGACTTTCATTAAAGTTCTTTGTATATTCTGAAATTTCCATTGGGTAGCATTTACTTGCAATTAAAATATTTTCTCTTATTGTTGGATCTTCTGCTATTATTTCACCAATTATTTTTTCTGAAATTCCATTTCCATAAGCTTTTGCAGTATCAATATTTCTAATCCCGTGATCATATGCTTTTTTTAATATTTTTTTGGCTGTTTCTTTTTTAACCTGTTTAAAATATCCACCTCCAAATTGCCAAGACCCCAAAATTAGTTTGCTATAAGTATTTATTTTTTCTTTAAGATTATTCATAGATTCTCCTTTTTATTTTATGAAAAATTGGTGGTTTTGTTTTAATGGTTTGTTTAAGTATTTATTATTTTAAAGATTTTGTAAATAAAATTTTATAGTTTGTCAATATTTTTTAGTAATTTTTCTTTGTTAAAATCTCTATTTATTCCAAATCTGGTTAAAGAGAAATCGTATTTTACAGGATCTTCATTATTTTCTTTTGAAAAATAGTCTGTAATTTTTATTGCTTTTTTAAGATTTATGTTTTTTATTTCTTTTATTTTAAATAGTTTTGAGGCAATGCTTGTCATATGAGTGTCCATTGGTACTATAAGGTTATTAGGATTAAATTTGTTCCAAATGCCTAAATCGACGTCATCTTTACGTATCATCCATCTTAAGAATAAAAAAAGTCTTTTACAAGAACTTCCCTTTGAAGGCTTTGGAAGGAGCATTCCAAATTCTTTTCCATTTATTTTTTCCATATGCTTTATTAATTCATCTAGACTAAGTATAAAATTTTGATTTTTATAATAAATATTGTAAAGAAGATTTTCAATTGTATGATGTTGTTCTTTTATTATTTTGAGGGTGTATAGTAGGCTCACAATGTCTTCTTCTTTAAAAAATCTATAAACAAATCCTTTAAATATTTCTTTTAAGTCTTTTTTATTTACTAGCTTAAGGTTCTCAGAGGGGGATTTGCCAAGTGGTTTGAGTATCCTTTCTATTGCTTCTAAAATTTTTTCTACCCTTCCAAGTGACAATGAAGAACTAATTAAACCTACAAGTTCAATGTCTTCTTTTTTTTTGTACCTGTATAAAAATTCTAAAGGATCAGGATGTATAAATTTTTTTTTATTGTATTTTAAATATATTTCTTCTAGAAAATTATATAGCGAGTTTTTAGCTTTTATTTGCATTATTATATTTTAGTAGTTCTAATAATATTTTTTTAAGTTTTTTATCGTAAAATTTGTCTTTTGCCCATTTTCCAGTCAAATCATATATTGTTGGGGCAGATCCTCTTTTAACAAGGTAAAATCTAGGATCAACCACATTTGAGTTAATATTTTGTTTTGATGCATAAGCTTTTAAGTGTTGAATATGAGCTTTAATTCCTTCTGTAATATTAGAAAAAGAATTTCCTTTTGTAAGGTTGTTAGTAGCACCTATTCCTGAAAAATTGTGTTGTTCTTTTGAAACTATTCCATTAAATTTTAGAGCTCCTGTTTCTAGTAGCATTTGAGCATATGCAATGTCGTAATTAATTCCTTCAATCAAAGATTCATCTATGTAAGTTTTAGCAATAGTATTTACATAGTTTTTGTCAAGGTCTGGATTTATTTCTAGAGTATATTTTACAAGGTCTTCCAGTTGAGTTTTTCCTCTACTTATTAAAAAGGGAATATATTTTTCTTTTTCTATTTCAATACTTATTTCGATTATTTCTTCATTGCTATAAGCTTTATTTGTTAAAAAGATGTTGATCATTACAAACAGCAAGAGTTTTTTTATCATTATTATTTTTCCTCTTCAATAAATTTGTTAATTTCAGTAACTACATAATTGAATTTTGATAGCATTGATTTTTTGTTTTTTAAAAAATTAAAACTTTTTAAATAGTTCCTGCTAAAAATAAGATCAGAAATTTCTGCAATATTACTTATGTATATTGGCTTTATAGAATTTATATTAGTAGCTTTTATAGGAAGTTCCTTTTCATTTTCTTTTAAAATTAGTTGTAAGTTTTTTAAGTTTCTTATTGTTTGTGGTTTGCCCCCTATATTAATATATTTTGTTATATTTGTGTTTTTTTCAAGGATAAAATTAGCAATATTTGCTTGATTTCCCATCGTAATTAACGTTAGTTTATTAAGGTTCATTTTTGAATTTAAAAATTTTAAATTTTGGCTTGATTTTGCGAGTTCAATAATGTTTTGAATATCATTTTCAGTAGATGCGATATCAGCTTTTTCATTAAAGATATTAGCGGGTTCAATTAAATAGCTAATGCTTTTGTTGATTGCATAGCTAAATATACTTTTATGGCTGTTTTTAATAAAATCGTAGCTTTTCATATGTTTGTATTTTGGTGAATATAAATAAACAATTTTTCCTTTCTTAACAAGCCTGCTGATTAAGGATTTAAACATTGAATCGTGAGAATAATAAGGAAGTATAAGTAAAATAGAATCATATAGTTTTTGGTTATCGCTAATGAAAGCTTGTTTATATACATTATTCTGCTTTGGTAAATAGTTCATTTCGTTTATGAAAAAAGGATTAAATTCATACAAAAGAAATGGATTTTGTTTTTTTAAACCCAAAGTTGAGCTTATAGGATACCAAATTGATAAGTTTAAATCATTTTTGTGATCTTTAATTCTTATGAATCCAATTTGGTAGCTATTGTTTTCATCTTTGGGATAATTAACAAACAGTGCTAAGTATGAAAAAATGGTTGCAATAATAACAGTTAAAATAGCAGGTATTACAAGTATTGTTTTTAGTAAAATTGAAAAAAATATTCCTTTTGATTTTTTTGCAGGATTGCTGTTACTATTACGCCTTCTTCTTCTATTTACTATTGTTGTTATGTTTTTAAAGAAGGTGATTATCATAAAGATTAAGAATATACTGCCAATATATAGCATTAACGGTTTGATTTCTGTGAGGTATAAAGTTATTACAAAAAATGTACCTGGCAATATTATGAAATAGTCTTCATAAGTAAATTCTTTTTTAAAATTAAATAAATTTACTATTAAAAATATGCTAAAACTAGTTAAGAAAATGAGTTCATAAATTTGCGTATCCATAAAAATAATTTTTCCTTAAATAATTATAAGCATAAAAGTGCTTTTTCCAAAATAGTTTACAGAATTGCTTATTAAATAGTGTTAATTTAATTTCAGATTTAAGGGATGTGATTAAGAGAGTTTAGTTTTGTTTAATATAAAATGTTGTGCTAAAATAAATTATGTTTACAGGCGAAAGGTAGTAACATATGGTCGGAACCTTTTTAGGAACTGGGGCTTCAAGTGGTGTTCCTATGTTAAATTGTAGCTGTAGAGTCTGTGCTTCAAGTTTTAGCAAAAATAAAAGATTGAGAAGTTCTTTTTTTCTTAGGCTATCTTCTGGCATCAAATTGTTGATTGATACAGGTCCTGATATTAGGCAACAACTTTTAAGAGAAAAAATAGATAAGCTTGATTTAGTGCTTTATACCCATGAACATTATGATCATATTATGGGTTTTGATGATATTAAGTTTTATACACGAGATGTTCCTTTAAACATTTATGCTAGAGATACTACTATGGTTCACATAATGAATGCTTTTTCGCATAATTTTTCATCCAAACCTTCTGTAAGTGGAAAGGCGGACGTTATTCCTAATGTGATTAGAGATTTTGAGCCCATTTTTTTTAAAGGTTTAAAGATAATACCAATTCCCTTGATTCATGGAGAGATAATTAGTTTAGGTTATAGGGTAGGCAATTTAGCGTATCTTACTGATGTTAAATTTATTCCTGAAGCTTCCTATGATTATTTAAAAAATTTAGATCTACTTATAATAGATGCTATGAGGATTAAGCCTCATCCTGCTCATTTAAATTTTTCAGAGGCTGTTTGTGAGGTTAAAAAAATCAATCCCAAAATTTCTTATTTTACACATATTGCACACGATATAATGCATGAAGAATTTGAATATTTAGAAAAAGACAATATCTATTTAGCTTATGATGGATTAAAGATTTATATTTGATTTAAGTTTAGTGAGGATTTATGAAATTAATTTCATGGAATGTAAATGGAATTAGAGCTGTTTTAAAGAAAGGTTTTCTTGAGTTTGTAAAAGAATATGCCCCAGATATTTTATGTGTTCAAGAAACTAAAGCTTTAAGAGAACAGTTGCCAAAGGATTTAATTCTTGAAAATTATTATTCTTATTTTTCAAAGTCAAAGATTAAAGGTTATAGTGGTGTTTGTATTTACTCTAAAGTTGAGCCTATTGCTGTAAATTTTCTTGGAAAAGAAATTTTTGACAATGAAGGCAGAGGTATAATAGCCTATTATGATGATTTTGTATTGATTAATGGTTATTTTCCCAATTCTCAAGCTTTAAGAAGAAGGCTTGTTTATAAACTTGATTTTTTATCGTATATTGAGAATTTGATAGATTCTCTTGTAAATGGTGGAAAAAATGTAGTAATTTGTGGTGATTTTAATATTGCTCATACTGAGATTGACCTTATAAGCCCCGATTCTAATAGAGACTCTCCCGGATATTATATTGAAGAAACGACTTGGATAGATAATTTTTTAAACAAAGGATATGTAGATACATTTAGGATATTTAATAAGGAGCCTGGTTATTATACTTGGTGGAACTATAGAACAGGAGCTAGGGAGAAAAATATGGGTTGGAGAATTGATTATTTTGTTGTTAATGAATTTTTTAAGAGAAATGTTAAAAAATCTCTAATTTTAGACAAAGTAATGGGAAGTGACCATTGTCCTGTTTTTTTAGAGTTGGCTGATGTAGTTAGTTAAAGGGGAGGAAGTTGGATTGAAAAAAAACATTGCAATTTTTTATTTAATATTTGTTGTTACTTTTAGTTTTGGTATTAATTTAAATGATTTTGATTTTTATCGTAGTCTTGAAAAGGAAGAATTGATGTTTCTTATTAATTTGCTAAAAAGAGAGCAACTTACTTTGGCAAATAGTTGTGCTTTAGAGTATATTGAGTTAGCTCATAAGGCGTTAAAAGAAAAAAATATAAATTCATTATTTAAAAATAACAAAGAATTAGTATTAGATAGTAATATTAATCATTTAAGACAATCTAAGGCTTATAACAATGCAAGGCTTATCTTTAGCGCTTCAAAGGATTTGAATACTTTGGTTCATATTGGCAAGGATGGACTTTTAAAAACTTTAGACGGAAGAAATGTAGGTGTTAATAATAATAAATTTATTATTTTAGATTCTTTTTTGAATAACTATTTTTATGATGATGTGCCAAGTGAATATACTACTATTGAAATTTATAATAAAAGCATTTTAAAGCCTAATTTAAATAAATTTCTTCTAGATAAGCGCTCAAATCCTTTTGTTTATCTTGAAGATTTTAATAAAAACGTTTACTTAAATGATATTCCAAAATTAAGCAAAGAAGAGTTGTTGTTTTTATTTTATGAACTATTTCCAGCTTCTAAGCTAAAGAGTTTAAAAGATTGGAATGATTTTGGATTTTCATCTATTTTAAAAGCATTGAATAAAATTTATTCTAAAAAAATAAATTCAATAAGAGGGAGTACAAATGAATTATCAAAGAATTAAAAATTATTTTAAATTTACAGGTGTTTTCCTATTTTTTTTGTTTTCCTGTATTTCTAATGAGTTAAAGTTAGATAAAAGTTTGGTAAAGGGAAAGCTTGCTAATGGACTGAGGTATTACATTTATAAAAATCAAACCCCAAAGAATGCTGTTAATATGGGAATTGTCTTTAATGTAGGCTCTCTTAATGAAGAAGATAATGAGAGAGGCATAGCTCATTATCTTGAACATATGGCTTTTAATGGTACAAAAGATTATCCAGGAAATTCTATTATTGATGTTCTTAAAAAATTTGGAATGCAATTTGGTGCTGATATTAATGCTGCTACTAGTTTTGATTTCACTTATTATAGGCTTGATTTGTCAGATGGTAATAATAAAGATGAAATTGATGAATCTATGAATATTTTGAGGAACTGGGTTTCTCAAATTAGTTTCATGAAAGAAGAAATAGATCTTGAGCGCAATATTATTATTGAGGAAAAAAAGCTTGGTGAAACTTATCCTAGAAGGATTTATGAAAAAATGTATAAGTTTTTAGCAAGTGGAAGTATTTATGAATTTAGGGATCCTATTGGACTTGAAGAGCAGATTTTGTCGTTTCAGCAAGAAGATTTTAAAAAATTTTATCGAAAGTGGTATAGGCCAGAACTTGCAAGTGTTATTGTGGTAGGAGATATTGATCCTATAGAAATTGAAGAGAAAATAAAGAAACAATTTATTTCTTGGAAAAATCCAGCTGATAAAATTAAAAAGGTAAAAATAAATTTAGATGTAGCGTTTAAAGATAAGTTTTTACTTTTAGAAGATTTGGAAGTAGGGGAACCTGGTTTAATGTTCTTTAAAAAAGAGATTGTTAATCTTGTTAAGACTAAAGATGACGTTTTAAATGATCTTAAAAGGTCTTTATTGGCGACTCTTTTTGAAAATAGATTTTCTGAATTAAAGACTGCTGGAGTAAAGCATTTTAAAAATGTTTCAAATAAAGATTTTTTTTCATTAAAATCAGACGACAATACTATTGTTGCAAGATCGATTTCCTTAAATTTTAATTCAGATTATTTGAAAGAAGGAATAGAAGACTTTTTTTACGAGCTTGAGAGAATAAGAAAATTTGGATTTACCCAGGGTGAGTTTGAAAAAATTAGATCTCAATTTTTCAAATCTTTAGGATTAAGAAAAAAGAATATAAATAAAACAAATTCATGGACTATTTTTCAAGATTTAATAGATATTGCTATTGATGGTTCTAACAAATTCGATATGAGTGAATATTGTGATCTTTCTGTTAAATATTTGGAAAAACTTGATTTAAAGACAATAAATAATCTAGTAGGAAAAGAGTTCGATGTGAAAAATTGTGCAGTTTTTTATTCTTACTATGGGAAAGTACATCCTACTTTAGCTTTTGAAGATATTGATAATCTTCAAAAAATAGCTTTAAAAAGAGAATTTAAGTTTTATGAGAATGCTTCAATTGAAGGTAAATTTTTTAAAAAGTCTTTAGATAATAAGGATATTATTAAAGAAAATGAGCTTGAAAATAAAATTTCATCATTTATTCTTGAAAATGGGGTTGAAGTTTATTTTAAATATAATGATCAAAAAAAAGGTATAATTGATTTTAGTGCAACTTCTTGGGGCGGTTTACTCAATGAGGATTTAAGACTTATTCCTATTTTATCTTTTGCTCCTGGAGTAGTATCTGGTTCAGGGTATGGTGATTATTCTGCATTACAGATTGAAAAATATTTATCAGATAAAGCTGTTTCTTTAAGTGTTGCTGTTGGAGCACAAGAATCATATATTACCGGAAGTTCAGATAAAAAAGATCTTGAAACTCTTTTTGAGCTTATATATTTTACTTTTAAGGAACCCAAAATAGATGATGTTTTTTTGCAAAATACTATTAATAATATAAAAGCATTAATAAAAAGTAATGAAAATAGTTCTAATTATCATTTTGAAAAAGCTATTAGTAAATTTTTAAACAATAATGATCCTAGATTTAGAGATACAAAAGATAGTGATTTAAAATATTTTACAAAAGAAAATATTTTATCTTTTTATAAGAAAAGGTTTACTTATGCGAATAATTTTAAGTTTGTCTTTGTTGGAGACTCAGATATTCAGACAATAAAAGCTTATTCAAAGAAATATTTGGGTAATCTTGACTTTAAAAAAATAAGCGAGTATAAA
Organism: Borreliella valaisiana VS116; assembly: GCF_000170955.2. Lineage (NCBI taxonomy): Bacteria > Pseudomonadati > Spirochaetota > Spirochaetia > Spirochaetales > Borreliaceae > Borreliella > Borreliella valaisiana. Next base: position 548,462 of record NZ_ABCY02000001.1, read on the forward strand.
GATTTAGATTATTCTTACAGTAAAAATTTTAATAAAATAGTTGTAAGAAAAGGAAAAAATTCAACTAGCTTTGCGTATGTAGTTTATCCTTTTAAATTTAATTATTCAGTAGAGGCCTCATTAAATTTCAATGCTTTAGCAGATCTTTTAACGGATGGTCTTATAAAAAATATTAGAGAAAAAATGTCTAGTGTTTATGCAATTCAAGCCTTTTTTGATTCCAATTTAAGAAAAAATGCAGATTCTGATGGCATTTTATCTATATTCTTTACTACTGAGCCTAAAGATCTGGATAATGTTTTAAATTCTATTAATAGCTATATGAATGAAAGGCAAAAGATAGATTTTAATGATAAAGATTTTTCTTATGTTAAGAAAAATTATATTAAAAATACAAAAATAAATTCAGAGAAGAATAATTATTGGATTTCAAATATATTGGCATCATTATCTTGGTATGGAGTATTCAAGAATAATTTTGGCGTTAAATTTGTAGAGACAAATTTAAGTAAAGATTTTATAAATGAATTTTTTAAGAAAATTAATCTTGATGAAAGAGCAGAAATATTATTAATACCCGAATAGCTTATTCTATTTGAAACAAAATTCTTGTTTTTTAATAAACTTAAAAAGCAAGAATTTTGAATATAATTTTTCCTTAGCGAGACATCCTCTAGGGGAATCGAACCCCTCTTGCCAGGATGAAAACCTGGAGTCCTGACCGATAGACGAAGAGGACAAAAGTGAGCTCAGTAGGACTCGAACCTACGACAAACGCCTTAAAAGGGCGCTGCTCTACCACCTGAGCTATGAGCCCAAAAGTCATTTTATGACCATCGAAAGTAATAATATATTTAATTTCCAATAATGTCAAGTTAAATTGGCATAAAATTGATAATTTATACCAAAAAGGTACTTAACAATTTGAGCTGCACAGGACTTGAACCTGTAACCAGCGGATTAAGAGTCCGATGCTCTACCACTTGAGCTAGCAGCCCAGTTTATTAATTTACTAACAATAAGAATAATTTTTTATAAATTGAATGTCAAGGAGTATTGTTGCTTTTTTTTAATTCTTCTAGTAAATTTTTTGCTTCTAGATTATTGGGATAGATTGTAAGAAGTTTAATTAGTGCCTCTTTTGCTAATATTTTATTTTTTGCATTTATTCTTGATCTTGCTAATTTTATTAATAGGTTTTGGTTATTAGGAGCAAATCGCAATGCATTTTCGTATGCAAAATCCGCTTCATTATATCTTTTTAGTTCATAAAAAGAATCTGCAATCAAATTATAAACTTTTATTATTCTTGCTCCTTTAGAATCAAGACTAATATATTCTTGAAAGTATTTTAATGCATTTTCATAATTTTTTTGGAAAAAATAAGCTTCTCCTAGTGCTTGAATAATTCTTATGTCATATTTTTTAATGCCAAGGCCTATAATCGCCTCTTTTTCGGCTCTTTTGTATTCTCCTATAGCTATTAAGCTCCATATTAAGATTGTTCTAGCATCTAAGTTGTTAGGATTTAACCGAATTTCTTCTAACGTGTTTAAAATAGCTTCTTTAAATTTTCCCTCTTTATAAAGAAGGAAAGAGTCTTCTTTTTCTTTAGGTTGTGATTGTCCAAATAATAAGCTTGAATTGGATAGCAGAATTAAAGTTATTTGTAATAGAAAAAAAAATTTCATTCTTCAAAATCCTCCATTTCGCAATTCCCTTTAAATATTGCTCCAGAATCAATAAAAAGTTCTTTGGTTTTAATGTTTCCTATTAATTTGCCGGTTTTGTATATTTTAATTGTTTCTAAAGCTTCAATATTTCCTTTTATTTTTCCATGATTTAGTAAATGTTGGCATTTTATTTCAGCTTCAACATTAGCTTTTTCCCTTAGATAGATTGAGTTTGATGAATTTATTAAGCCTTTAAGCTTTCCTTCTATTATTATGGGCTTATTACTTTCAATATAACCTTCAAATTCAAAATTTTTTTTTATTACATTTTGAGTATTACTTTCTTCGAATTCTAAGCTGTCTATGCTCATTAAAACCTCTAAAAATAAATGCTTATAAGTTAAAGCATTTATTTTTGATTGAATTTTTATAAAAATATTTTATTATTATTTTAATCGTTTCTTCTTTGGCCCAAAAATCTTAAAAGATATAAGAATAAATTAATAAAATCTAAATAAAGCTTAAGTGACGCTACAACCGCCATTCTATTTTTTACTTCAGTATCGTCTTGAAGCATTTTATCCATTTTAGCAATATTTTGAACGTCATAAGCTGTAAGTCCTGTGAATATTATTACGCCCAAAATAGATATAAGGAAATTAAGGCCCGAGCTTCTAAAAAACATATTAACAAGGGATGCGATAATGATTCCCCATAAGCCCATTATCATATAGCTTCCCATTTTTGTTAGATCTGTTGTTGTGGTGTATCCATAAACAGACATTCCAAGAAATGTTCCAGCAGTAATTCCAAAGGTGAATACTATTGATCCTTGTGTATAAATCATAAATATGGAAGATAATGTTACTCCTGTTAGTGCTGAGTAGAGTAAAAAAAGAGCTATTGCGGTATTGCTTGATATTTTGTTAAGAGCGCCGCTTATTGCATATACAAGTCCAAATTGTATAAGTATTATAGTCATAAATGACATTGGATTTGAGAATATTATTGCTTTGATTGTTTGATTTTCTGAGGTTGCATATGCAAACATTGCTGAAATTAAAAGTCCAATTGACATAAGCCCAAAAACTTTGGCTAAAAACTTATTTTTTATTAGTATCTCTTGTTTTTCTTGTGTTAAATCGATCATAATAAAGCCTCCTTATTATTAATATTTATTATTAAGATTTGTTTTGATCGTTAAATTTCTTTCGAAGGTCATCAAATATAGCACTTGGAACTTTTCCATATTTTAAGAATTCCATTGAGAACTCTGCTTTTCCTTGGGTAGAGGATCTAAGGACTGTTGAAAATCCAAACATTTCGCTTAAAGGTACCTCAGCCTCAACTTTTGAAAAACTTCCATCTTCTAGCGAACCTGTTATTATTCCTCTTCTTTGGTTTAAAAGTCCAAACATATTCCCCTGGAATTCGGTAGGCCCTTCAAGGGTAACTTTCATTATTGGCTCAAGGATTGTAGGCTTTGCTTTTTCGTAAGCCTCTCTAAAAGCACCAATTGCTGCTAATTGGAATGCAATATCAGATGAGTCAACAATGTGATATTGGCCATCATTGATTGTAATTTTTATATCAACTATAGGAAAACCAATTAATGTCCCTTTTTCCATTGCCTTTTGGAATCCTTTGTCACATGATGGGATATATTCTGTTGGGATTACTCCTCCTTTTATCAGATTAACAAATTCGTATGTTTCTCCTTCTTTATTAAGAGGTTCCATAAATCCGGCAACTCGTCCAAACTGACCAGCTCCTCCAGATTGCTTTTTGTGAGTATAGTTGAATTCAGCTTTTCCTGTAATTGTTTCTCTATAGGCTACTTGTGGCATTCCGGTTTCAACTTCTGCTTTGAATTCTCTTTTCATTCTTTCAATGTAAACCTCTAGGTGTAGTTCTCCCATGCCTTGAATTATTGTTTCATTTGATTCAATGTCAACATAAGTTTTAAATGTTGGATCTTCTTTTGTAAATCTTCCAAGAGCTTTAGCCATATTGTCAGCAGATTTTTTGTCTTTCGGTTTTACAGAAAGAGAAATTACTGGATCTGGAATAAACATTGATGTCATTGAATAGCTGATCGATGGATCACAAAATGTATCTCCTGATGCACATTCTATTCCAAATAAAGCAACAATGTCGCCGCTTCCTCCAAATTCAATGTCTTCTGTATTATTAGCATGCATTCTGATAAGTCTTCCGACTTTGAATTTTTTAGAAGTTCGTGAGTTGATAAGTTCTTGTCCTTTTTTTAAAGTCCCTTGATAGATTCTAACATAGGTTAATTGACCATATTGTCCGTCTTCAAGTTTAAATGCAAGAGCAACAGTTGGGAGATCGTTGTTAATTTTAAGATCGACTTCTTTTTCATTATTATTAAGGTCAAGAGCGGTGTTTTTTATATCATGGGGGGATGGTAAAAATCTGGTTACAGCATCTAAGAGTAATTGTACCCCCTTGTTTTTATAGGCAGATCCCATAAATACAGGACATAATTTTAAAGCCAATGTTCCCGTTCTAATTGCATTGTATATTATTTCAATGGGGACATCTTTTCCTTCCATGTGCAATTCCATAAGTTCATCATTAAAGTCGGCAAGAGCATCAAGCATTATTTCTCGTTTATTTTTTGCTTCTTCTAAGAGATCTGAGGGTATTTCTTTTTCTATTATTTCTGTTCCATCTTTTCCTTCAAAATAGTAAGCTTTCATTAATACAAGGTCTACAACTCCAATATGTTTGTCTTCTAATCCGATTGGGATTTGCATTAAAACGGAGTTTAAGTCAAGTTTTGATCTTAGTTGATCTTTTACATTGTAGGGATTTGCCCCAGTTTTATCACATTTGTTTACAAATGCAAGGCGAGGTACGCTGTATCTTTTAAGTTGGCGATCAACAGTTATTGATTGGGATTGAACTCCTGCAACAGAATCAAGAACCAATATTGCTCCGTCAAGTACCCTAAGAGATCTTTCAACTTCAATTGTAAAATCTACGTGACCAGGTGTATCAATAATATTTATTGGAAAATCTTTCCATTCAACGTGAGTTGCAGCTGATGCTATTGTGATTCCTCTTTCTCTTTCAAGTTCCATTGAATCCATTGTTGCGCCAACCCCATCTTTGCCTTTTACTTCGTGAATTGCATGAATTTTATTGCAATAAAAAAGAATTCGTTCTGTAAGAGTAGTTTTTCCTGAATCGATGTGAGCGCTAATACCGATGTTTCGTAATTTATTGTAGTCCATTAGACATTATCCCTCCTGATGATATGTGAGTAAAAGATTAACTATCTTAGTAATTCTACAAAATTTTTTTTTAAAAATCTATCTCATATCATTTTATGTTATTAAACATTTTAAAGTTTGAACTATTTAAGAACATGTTTGCGGTTTACTTGATTAAAGTTTTATTAATGTATATCCTTATATTAAGGAATATATCATTTAGTAGATTTTGATTTTATTGATTAAAACTTTTTATTTAGTGAATTAACTCTTACTTTATTATTATACTCCTAAGATAATTATTTGGAGGAATTTGAGTTGGAAACTTTAACAATATCTAATGAATTAAGCAAAATATCACAGGTAGGTTATGATTCTTCTGTGTCTGAGCTTTCTGTATTTTTTAAGGATGGAAGAGCTTATAAATATTTTAAAATTGAACCGAGACATTTTAATGTAATATCTAAACTTATTGAGGACAAAAGATCAGTTGGTAAATATTTAACAGAAAATATATTTAATAAGTATGATCAAGAAAAGCTTTAATTTATTTTTTAGATAGTATAAAAGCCCTTTTGTTTTTAAACAGGAGGGCTTATTTATGGTTAACTTTTGGAGTTATAAGTTTTATTTTGTTTTATTCTATAATCATCGATATGGTTTGTTTAATTTTAAAATTTAATATTTAATAGCTTTAAAGTTTTATATTTTGATTATTATTAGATTTAGTGCTATTTTGCTGCTTTGAATAATTTAAATAATATTAAGGATTCAAGTAAATTTTTATGTATAAATTGTTGTTTATTATTGTTTTTATTTTGTCTTGCAGTTCTATTTTTAAAGAGTATCAAAATATATCGGATGAATATTATAAGCTTGCAAAATTAAATGAAGAGCTTGGTAATGATGAAACTTCTGTTTTTTTATATGAAAAATCTATTAAATTTAATATTAATTCTGGTGATGATTCAAGTTACAATTTTATTTTAGCTTACATTAATTTGAAAAAATATGTAGAGGCTGAGTTAAAACTTAATTCCATTATAGAAGAAGATCCAGAAAATATTTTGTTAATTAATTTGAAGGGATATTTGCTCTTTAAGAAAAATGATTTAGATAATGCTTTGATTTATTATTTGAAAACTCTAGAATTTGCGCCTGCAAATAAAGAGGCTTTATTTAATATTTTTTACATTTATCATTTAAAGAACGACAAAAAAAATGCAAAAAAATATATTTTAAGATACAAAGAGCTAAATCATCCTATACCAAGTGGTGCAGAAGAAATAGTGTCTTCTGTTGTTAAGAATTAATTTTTTAATTTTTTGTTTACTTTTTACTTTTTTACTTTATGAGAATTATTATATAATAAGGTGTGCAATAATAAACCCTGTTTTATTTTTCATAAATTTTTGTAGGAGATCTTGTATATGATTAGGCTTAAAGTTTTAATTTTGTGTTTATTTGGGATTTTTGTGGTTAATGGTTTTACAGATACTAATTTTGAATTCAATTTTGGTGGTGGGGTTGCTTTTCCTGTTAGTCCCTTTTCAAGTTTTTACAATGAGGCTTTAGAGATTAATGCGAAGCTTAAGCAAAATTTGCCTTCAAATTTATCTCCAATAGAAAAAGAAGATATAGTCCAATCTTTTTCTGATTTGGCCAATATTGCTAAAGCTGGAATAAAATATGGGACTTATGCTCAATTTGGTGCTAAATTTGATGATTTTGTTTCTGTTGGATTTGAGCTTTTGTTTGACATGAATCTTCTTAAAGTAATAAAGCGTTCAGATGGAACTGCAAATGAAAATTTTTCGTTTATTATGGCAATAACACCAAGATTTTATACAAAATTAGATTTTTTTGTTTTAGCTTTAGCGTTTTTCACCGGGCCTAAGATCAATATAGCTACTTCTGCTGGAGATTCTGTTTTAGCAGAATTGGGAACAATGGGCTGGGATATTGGTGCTAGACTTTCATTCTCTTTTTTAATTCTTGAAGGTTACTATGTTTGGAATATTCAAAACGTTAAATTTTCTGATTTCAAGTTTGGAATAGGATTTGAATTTGGAATTGTGTAGTTTACATAATATTTTTTGATTTTTCTTTATTAATGAAGCTAAAATATTTTAATGACCTTGTTTTAAAAAATTGTAGTTGTTTTATGCATATAAGTTATGTTAATTATCAAATTAAGATTGTTAAGATATTCTTAAAAAACGAGGAGTTAGGTGGATTTACTTAAAAAAAAATCAATAGGAATTATTGCTTGTCCTGGGGGTAGAGTTTTCGCCAGTAAAATAATAAAAGAGCTTGAAAGAATATTTATAAATGTTGAAAATGATATTGTAAATAGTATATGTCAAAATTCTAAAGCCTTAAAGGAAGAAATTTTTAAGATTGAAAAAGTTTTATCTCCTTTTTTAGAAGGTCTTAGTTTATCTACTCTTAAAAGTAAAGAGCCTTTAGAAATTCCTGTGAAATTTGTTAAATTCGCTAATGGCGAATTTAAAACTGAAATTTTAAAAACAATTAGAAATAAGGATATTTTTATTGTTCAAGATGTTGCTAATACTTACGAAGTTGAGATAAATAATAGTGAAAAAATAATTATGACAGTTAATGACCATATAATGAATTTAATGACAACAATAGATGCTTGTATTCAGGCTAAAGCCAATTCTGTTAGTGTTATTATTCCCTCTTATCCTTATTCAAGGCAAGATAAAAAACATTCAAGAGAATGTTTAACGGCAAGTCTTATTGGAAGATTTTTAGAAGAGCTGGGAATTAGACATATTTTAACTTTAGACATTCACTCAAAGGCCATTGAGAATGTATTTAGGAAAGTTTATTTTGAAAATTTAAACGTTTCTTACGAAATTTTTAGGTCTCTTAGGGATTTGATCGACATTAAAGATTCTAATCTAGTTATTGTTTCACCTGATACAGGTGCTGTAAGTAGGAATAAATTTTTTGCATCAAGCCTTAAGAGTCCCCTTGCTTTGCTTTATAAGGAAAGGGATTATTCAAGAGTTTCAAATGATGTTTCTGATTCAAATATTTCTGTAACCAAACTTTTAGGAGATGTTGAAGGTAAGAATGTTTTTATGAGCGATGATATGTTAGCTACTGGGGGTACTCTTATTAAGGCAATGAAATTGCTTAAAAGCATGGGCGCTAAAAAAATTATATGTGGGATTAGTTTACCATTTTTTAATGGAGACGCTATCAAATATTTTGACAAAGCTTATGAGGAAGGATATTTTTATAAAATAATTGGAACGAATGCTGTTTATCATAATGATGAATTAATAAATAAGCCTTGGTATTATGAAGCCAATGTTGCGCATCTTTTTGCAGATGCAATCTTTGCAATTTATAATAAAGTTGGTTTGCAAAAAATTCTTGACAGAAGGGATGATATTCAAAAATTAATTACCAAAGGTTGATTTATGAATGCTCTTAGTATTGATATTGGTACTAGTGTTTTAAAGGCAGCGTTAGTTAGTTCTGAAAGTGGAGTTTTAAGTTATATTGATATTAGTTATTCAGATTATTTTGATATCGATTTCGAAAATTTTGACTTTAATATCTGGCTTTTTGCCTTTAAAAAAGCTATATCCAATTTTCAGACTAGCAAAATAGATTGCATTTCTATTAGTGGTATTTCGCCATGTTTAATTGCTTTAAATTCAAATTTAATTCCTTTGGAAGTGTTACATTGGAATTCCCTTAAAATTAAGTCCGATTTTAGGAGTAAATCTGTATTTTTGCCCTATGTGCTTAGTACGGTTGAAAGAGGAATATATTCTAAAATAAGCTATTTTGTTTCTTGTTTTGAGTATTTTATTTATTTGCTTACAGGCAAGCTTTTTACAAGTTTCCCAAGTATAGAGTATATTCCTTTTATTTGGGATGATTTGGAGATAAAAAAATATGGGCTTGATAAGAACAAATTCCCTCCGTTCATAAAAATGGGAGAAAATGTTGGTGTTGTAACTTATAAAGCAGGAGTTGAATTTGGACTAAGTAGTGGAATTAGTGTAATTAATGCGGGATCAGATTATTTGAGTGTTTTGGTGGGGAGCGGTGCTTTTCAAGAAGGAATTGTGTCAAATAGAATGGGTACGAGTGAAGGATTTAATTTTGTTTCAAGTACATATTTACCTGGATTTTCTTTGGAATATCCTTATTTTTTAGAAGGATTTTTTATTATTGGGAGAATTGTTCCTTTTGGATATTTGATTCAATTATTAAAAGACAGTTTTTATAAAAAAAGTTTGACTTTTGAGTCGCTTTTAAAAAAAATTGTTAAAAGCGCCACTTTAAATGACGTATACTTTTATCCCAGCAAAATCAAACTTTTTAATGATTTGTTTATTTTAGATCCTTGTATTAGCAAAGATTTAAATAAGGGAATTTTTGGCAGTATTAAAAATCCATTAGAGATTGGTTTAGCAATATTTGAGTTTGTATGTTTTGCTTTTTATAACAGATTAGTAGAGTTAAAAGCCTATAAAAAAGAAATTTCAAGTATTTTTGTTAGTGGGTCTAATTCCGATAATTTGCTTTTAAATCAAGTAAAAGCAAATATTCTTGGCAAAGAGCTTAAGATTTTTGATTTTAAACATTCAGAGATTATTGGAGGAGCAATTCAAGTATTCTATTCTTTTAGAGAATTTGGCAGTTTAAATGAATCTTTTTTGAAGCTTGCAAAGATTAAGCATGTTGTATCGCCTATTATCGAGGTTCATGAAGAATATTTAGAAAAATATCAAAAATATGTTAATAATTACATTTTATTTGTTAACGGGTAATATGTAAGTTTCTTTAAATTCGCTTATTCCTGCTATCTTTTTAAGATCTGCTTTTGCTTCAGATTTTGTTTTGTAAGGACCAGATCTTACCCTGTAAATATCTTTATTATCTATTGTTGCAGAATATATTTTGGCAACTATACTATATTTGAGTAATTTTTGAATATAGTTGTCTGCATTGATTGGGTCTGAGAGTGATACAAATTGTATGTAATATTCTGTATTAGGGTCATACATATTATCAATATTTAAATTTTTTTGGGCTAATGATTGGGATTTTTCAATAATTTTTGATTTTTGAGAAGCATTAGGTATTTTTTGAGTTGTAGGTGAAGATTTTTCAATAATTTTTGATTTTTGAGAAGCATTAGGTATTTTTTGAGTTGTAGGTGAAGATTTTTCAATAATTTTTGATTTTTGAGAAGTATTAGGTATTTTTTGAGTTGTAGTTTTTTTTTCTTTATTTAAATCTTGCGTTAAATCTATGATTATTTCGTTTGGAGTTTCAGATACCTTTAAAGATTTTTCATTTTGGTCAACGTTTTCTAAAGAGCTTTCATCTTTAGCTTCTTCTAAAACAATATTTTTCTCTGCAATATCTGAGGCCAAATTTTTGTTTGGAAAGAAAATAATTGTCCCAAGAAATATTATGATACAAACTGTTGCAATCGAGGTTAATGCTACAAAAAATCCTTTGTTATTATCATTGTTTTCGTTTAAATCTTTCATAGTTAATGATCCCTTGCATTTTTCTTTCAATTTCTTTTTCTAGATATGCATAATTCTTATTATTAATTATATTGATTATTCTTAAGTTTATAATATTTTTTTTAAAAAAAATATCTTTTTGAATTTTGAGTATTTTATTGATTATATTTAAGTCAACGTTTGGCATAGAATATGATAATCTATTTTTTATTATGTGGGTCTTGGCTTTGACCACAATTATATAGTTGCAAAATTTTTCTAAATTTATTTTAAAAAGTAAAGCAGCATTGATAAGTATTTTTGTAGATTGGTTTTGAATTAGGATTTTTTTTATTTTGTTAAGTATGATTGGGTGCGATATGCTTTCAAGCTTTTTTAATTCTTTACTGTCGTTAAATACAAGATTTCTTATTAAGAGTCTGTCTATTTCATTTTTAGTATTTAATATTTTTTGACCGAGTATTTTAACTATTTCTTCTTTTTTTTCATGTAAGACTAAATGTCCAAGCTTGTCTGCATTTATTTCGCAAAATCCATATTTATTGCTAATTATTTTAGAGACAGTATCTTTGCCAGATGCAATTCTTCCTGTTATTCCAATGATTAATGGATTTCTCCCCATGATTTACCTGTTTCAATATTTGCTCTTAAAGGTAGACTTAATGTGTAAGCGGTTTCCATCATATTTTTTAATATTTTTTTTGTTTCATTTTCCTCTTCAATAGGAGATTCAATAAGCATTTCATCGTGCACCTGCAATAAGATTTTTGATTTCATTTTTTTACTTTTAAATTCATTAAATACTTTGATCATTGCAATTTTCATAATATCAGCGGCACTTCCTTGAATTATGCTATTTATTGCTATTCTTTCTGCGGCAGATCTTTCTAGATAATTATTGCTATTAATTTCTTTTATATATCTTCTTCGTTTTGAAATGGTTTCGCTATATCCAGTATTTCTTACGAAGTTTATTTGATTTGTTATGAACTCTTTGATCTTTGGGTAAGAGTCAAAGTAAGAGTTTATAAATCCTTTTGCTTCTTCTTTTGTAATTCCCAGCTCTTTTGCAAGTCTAAAATCTGACATTCTATAAATTATTCCGAAATTAATAGATTTTGCTATTCTTCTCAAGTTAGGAGTAATTTCTTTTTCTTCTATTTTAAAAAGCTTGGAAGCAGTTTCTGCATGAATGTCTTTATTATTTTCAAATGCTTTAATAAGGACTTCATCTTGTGATAAATGAGCAAGTATGGCAAGCTCAATCTGAGAATAATCAGCAGAAATAAAAATATTCCCATTTTCCGGTTTAAAGGCTTTTCTTATTTTTCGCCCTTTTTCTTCTTTTATTGGTATGTTTTGTAAATTGGGATTTATGCTGGTGATTCTACCAGTTGCTGTTTTTGTTTGTATGAAGTTTGTATGTAGTCTATTTGTTTTATAATTTATTAGTTCTGTCAAATTATCCGTGTAAGTACTCTTCAATTTTGCAATTTGTCTGTGTTTTATTAGGTTTTCAATTGATTCATGCTGTCCTTTGAGAGATTCAAGCACTTTTATATCAGTTGAATCTTTTTTCATTCTATCTGGTAATTTTAGATTTAATCTTTCAAATAAAACTTCATGCATTTGTTTTGGAGAATTTAGATTAAAATCAATTCCTATGCTTTTTATTATTTCGTTTTCGATTAATTCTAATTCTTTTCCAAGCTCTTTTCCATATTCTTTTAAATATTCCTTATCAAGGTAAATGCCATTTTCTTCCATTTCTATAATTACCCTGTTAAAAGGCATTTCTATTTCGTACATCAACTTATCGAGTCCGTCTTCTTTTAATTTTTCGTTAAATACATTGAATAATCTAAATGTAATATCAGCATCTTCGGATGAATAACTTGTTGCCATTTCTAGAGATATATGTGCGAAGTTATCATTTTTTTGTATTACATCTTCATATTTAATATTTTTATGCATTAAATATTTTTCTGCAAGAAAATCAAGCGATACTTTTGAATTTGTGTCAATAAGGTATGCTGCAATCATTGTATCAAAATAAGGTGGTATAGGGTCAAATCCATTATTTTTTAGTATTTTATAGTCAAATTTATAATTTTGACCAATTATTTTTGGCTTTGATTTAAATAGATTGTTAAATTTTTGTATTATATAATGTTTTTCTATGTAAACTTTTCCTTTGGCTTCGATTGGAATATAGTATCCTTCAAATTCTTTGAATGAAATTGAAATTCCAATTAATTTTGCTGTGTAGGTGTCAAGTGAAGATGTCTCTGTGTCTATTGATATGTATTTAGCTTTTTTAAGTTTTTCCATTAAACTGTCAAGCTCTTTTTTTGTTGTTATTGGATGGTATTTAACATTTTCTGTGTCAATTGTATTTAGATTATCTAAGCTGCTGATAGTAGATTCTTGCTTAAATAAACTTTTTTGATCCGCACTTTCTTCTTGTTTTAAGATGTCCTTTTTATAAGTTTTTATTAGAGAAATTGCTGAATGTTTTTCAAACAAAGATATTATCTCTTCACTAAAATTTTTTAAGGCGAAGTTTTCAATTTCTGGAATTTTTAAATTTTCTTCAAGACTTACAAGGTCATAGCTTAAAAAAGCATTTTCTTTTTCTCTGATTAAAATTTCTTGATGTTTTTTATTTATTAGTTCTAAATTTGAATATATTCCTTTTAATGTTTTAAATTCCCTTAATAAATTTGCTGCTCCTTTTGGTCCAATGCCTTTTATTCCGGGTATATTATCAGATCTGTCTCCAACAATAGCCAAATAATCTTTTATTTGAAAGCTATTTATTCCAAATTTTTTTATTACGTACTCATTGTTCATTTCGATAAAGCTGTTGTTTTCAATTTTAAGTATCTTTATATGCTCCGACATTGTTTGTAGTAAGTCTTTGTCAGGGGAAATAATGTAAGTTAAATAGTTGTTTTTTACAGCTTTTTTCGCAAAACTAGCTAAAAGATCGTCAGCTTCGTAGCCCTCGATCTCAAAGATTGGTATTTTTGCCTTTAAAAGGCCCTCTTTTATCCATCCGATTTGAGGGATTAAATCATTAGGGGGCGCATCTCTTGTTGCTTTGTAGTTTGGATATTTTTGTTTTCTAAAAGTTGGTATTTCTGAGTCAAATGCAATAATCAAATGTTCAGGATTTTTTTCTTTTATTATGAAAAATAATGTTTTAAAAAAGCCAATAAATGCGTTTACATTTTCTCCTTGTGTGTTTAAAAGTGGATAATTTTTCATTACGTGATAATTTCTAAATATTATGTTTAGTGCGTCAATTAGGTAAAGTTCTTTCATATTTTAATATCTAACATTATAGGCGAATTGTGTACTGTAATAGGGTTTTGATGTTTTTTGATTTTTGGTATTTTTCTTTTTGCATTTATAATTTGTTGTAAGATTTTAGAACAAGTTTGATATTTAATATATATTTCTTCTTTTAATAGGTTAATTTCTTTAATCAAATAATCGAAATTGTCCAATTTTTGGTTTTTATATTTCAACCATGCATTTATTGTTTTATAATAGTTTGTTATTGATTCTAATATTAAATCCTTTTTAGGATTGGTTACATTTAATATTCTTATTTCTTCTTTTTGCAATTCATCACTTTCTATTGTTAATAGTAACTTTAATTCTTTTAATTCTAATAATAAATTGCTAAAATATTTTTTTAAAATTTCATTAGCTGACAATATTGATTCCTAATTTATTGTGAGTAACATTATTTTCTTTTTTCAACTTTTTCCAGGTAAAGCTTAATATTTGCAATTGTTTTATAACATTGTCAATTTTGTGTATTTCTTTTTTTAAAAGAACATTTTCTAGCTCTTTATTTAGAAACGAGTATATTGAGAGTAAGTTTGTAGAAATGTTTCCACCCTTTTCAAAATTTAAGGTTGACATTAATTCGGTAATGATTTCTTGTGCATGAAAAATTTTTTCATTAGCTTTAATTGCATTTTGCCAATTTCCATCTTGTATAAGTTCTTTGGCAACTTTTAAATCCTGTATTGCTTTGTCATAAAGCATTATCAATATTGAGAGGGGGTTTGATGTGTTTATTTGTGTTTGTTTATATATGTTTTCTTTTGCTATCAAGATTTTCCCTCTAATCCAAAAGTTTAATTTGTTCTATTATTTGGTCTTTTTTAAAAGGTTTTGTAATGTATCCTCTAGCTCCAAGAGATAAAGCTTTTTGTATTAATTCTTGCTTTCCAATAGCCGTAACCATTAATATGTTAAGTTTTTTAGGCAATTTTTTATTAATTTCATATATTCTCTCAAGAGCTGTAATTCCATCCATTCCCATCATTGTTATATCGAGTGTTATTAAATCAATATTATTTTGTTTTTCAAATTCTTTAACAGCTTGAATTCCATCTTCGGCTTCTAAAAATTCTTTAAATCCTAATTGCTTTAAGATTTTTATTAAGTTTTTTCTCATAAAAAGTGAGTCATCAGCTATTAAAGCTTTTTTGCTTTCTTCCAAACAAGTACTCCTTCACTCATTCTAACATATTAAAATATCTTTAACGACAATTAAAATATAATTCACATTTTATAATATTGTTTTTTTGATTGATAGTTTTTATTTAAAGATTATTTTAGTTTAAATATAAGTAAAAATAATATGTGTTTTTGCTGTTTTTTTATAGTTTGTATAATAAAAAAATAAGCTTTTCTTGTGAATTTAGATTATTTGATAAAATAATAAAGAATATGTTAAATTTTACCCTATGAGCAGTAAAGTACAGCAAGAAATTGCAGACTTGAAGAAGTTAATCAGAAAGTGGGATAAAGAGTACTATGTTGATTCTTTGCCTAGCGTTGAAGATTTTATATATGATAAGCATATTTTAAGGCTTCAAGAGTTAGAAAGTAAATATCCCGAATACAAGACCTTAGATTCTCCTACTCTTAAATTTGGCAGTGATCTTTTAAATGACTTTGAAGAGGTTGAACATTCTGTTCCTATATTAAGTCTTGATAAAGTTTATGATCTTAATTTGCTCAAAACATGGATAGATAAGATTGATTTTAACGATTCTTTTAATATTTCTGTTGAGCCAAAGATTGATGGATGTTCGATTGTTCTTTATTATAAAGGTGGTATTCTTGAAAAAGCTCTTACTAGGGGTAATGGAAAATTTGGTAATGACGTTACTAAAAACGTTAAAACCATTAGGTATATTCCTTTATTTCTTGATGAAGAGGTTGATTTAGTATTAAGGGGAGAAGTTTATATTACTAAAGAAAATTTTTTTAAAATAAATAAGTTTTTGGAAAAGCCTTATAGTAATTCTAGAAATTTAGCTTCGGGAATACTTAGAAGGGTTGATAGCAGAGAAGTTGCTAATTTCCCTTTAAATATTTTCATTTATGATTTTTTAAATGCCGGATTGGAATTTAAAACTAATAATTTAGCTACTGCAAGACTTAAAAAATTGGGTTTTAAGGTTAATCCTTTGATTAGGTTTTTTGATCAAAAAAGTTCAATCAAAGAAGTTTTAAGTTATATAGCAGATATAACAAAAAAAAGAAATTCTTTTGAGTATGAAATAGATGGAGTTGTTCTTAAGGTTAGCGATTTTTCGCTAAGAGAAAGATTGGGGTATACTTCACATCATCCTAAATGGGCAATGGCTTACAAATTTGAAGCGCTTTCAGGTTTTAGTAGGGTAAATAGTATTGTTGTTCAGGTTGGGCGTAGTGGTAAAATTACTCCGGTTGCTAATATTGATAAAGTTTTTGTTTCAGGGGCTTTTATTACTAATGCAACATTGCACAATCAAGATTATATAATGTCGATTGATTTGAATGTTGGTGATGTTGTTAAAGTTTCAAGAAGGGGAGATGTAATTCCTGCTGTTGAAATGGTGATAAATAAATTTTCAACAGGATTTTTTAAAATTCCTGAAAATTGTCCAGCTTGTAAAACGGTTTTAGTAAAAGAAGGAGCACATTTTTTTTGTACAAATAATAATTGTCCTTCAGTAGTAATTGAGAGAATAAAATATTTTTGTAGTAAAAATTGCATGGATATTGAAGGGTTTTCTGATAAGATCATTTCTTTTCTTTTTGAAAAAAAGTTTATTTCTTCAGAAATTGATCTTTATATATTTAATTTTTGTAAACTTTTTGAATTTAAGGGGTTTAAAGGTAAAAGGGTAAGTAATTTAATAAATTCAATTGAAGCTAGCAAAAAGAAACCATTTAGCAAATTACTTCTTAGCATGGGAATTAAAGAATTGGGAGAAAACACAATAAGGTTATTGTTTCTTAATAATTTAAATTCATTTTCAAAACTTTTTAGTCTTTGTCAAGATAAGGATTTTGCTTTTTCAACACTGTTGAAAATTAAAGGGATAGGAGAGAAAATTGCTTTAAATATTATTGAAGCTTTTAATGATTCAATAATGATTAATAAGTTTAAATTTTTTGAAAATTTGGAATTTAAAATGGAAGAGTGTATTGTGATTGATGGTGAAAGTAGGTTATTAGCTGATAAAAAGTTTTGTATTACTGGAACTTTTGATGGTTATTCTAGGCCCATTATTATTGATAAGTTAAAAAATAAAGGAGCAATTTTTAAAGCTTGTGTAACTAAAGACTTAGATTTTCTTGTTGCAGGAGAAAAAGCTGGATCAAAACTTAAAAAAGCTTTGAATTTAAATATAAAAATTATGTCTTTTGAGGACATAAAAAGTTACTTGGATTAAATTAGATTTTAAAGATTTGTTTTTATTTAATTATTTTTATTTGCTTAAACTCAGGTTTTAGACTTTTATACATAATTCCCAGTTCGTGAATATTTGTGACTTCTATTAAGTTCCTAAAAAATTCTTCTTTATTTTTTAGAGTAGGGTTAATAAAATATTTTTTGAATTTATATTTTGAGATTATTTCATGATTTTTTAGAGCCCCATTTAAATTATTAGTTGGATCTATTTCAATATAGTATGTGTTTTCTTTTTTAAATGCAAATTGATCCCCTTTTTCTTTAAATTTATAGTTATTAAGGTATATGTCAGGGTAGATTTGAAAATCTGCTGTTTTGATCATAGTTGTTTTTGGAGTCTTTTTAGTATTTTCTTCAAGATCTTGGCTTTCATATTTTTCTATAGGTTTTACAGGCTTTAAATATTTATTTTCTAATTCGCTATTTTCTTCTAAGTCGTTATTTGTATTTGTAATACTTGGAGGAGCGAATGTTTCTTCGTTAAAAGATTTTTGAGAAATTTCTTTTTTTTTAAAATTATTTAATTCTTTTTGAAGTTTTAAAATAGTCTCTTCATTTTCTTTTATTTTATCTTCTAGCTCTTTAAGTTTGTGTTTATCATTTCTTATTTTTTTTTGATTTTCTTTGTTTATTGCTTCATTTGCGCTAATTTTCTTCCTCAGATCATTGATTATTTTTCCTATTGAAGATAAGTTTTCTTCAATTTCTTCTAAGTTTTTATCTGAGTCATCTTTTTTTTTGAAATTTCTTAGTTCTCTTTGCAAGTCCAAAATAGTATTTTCATTATCATTGATTCTATCTTCAAGCTCATCGAATTTTTTTTCATTAGTATCATAATATTTTTCATTTTTATGAAGATTTTCTTTTAGGTTATTTATTATTCCTTCATCAGAAGGATAGTTATCCTCATTTATTTCTTCAATTTCATCATCATATTCATAGTTTTCTTCAAAATCATCATCATTGACATCATTATCATCCTCTTCAATATTTTCAGTATTTGTTTTTTCATGATTTTCATACTCTTTCGGTCTGAGTTTTTCGTTAAGGAGTTTTTTTATTTCTAATATTTCGTTTTTTAATTTATTGGTTAAAATTTCATATTTTTTTGCTTTTCTTTCAATTGATTCTATTTTTTCTTTTTCATTTGCTGATGCTTTTTGATTTTGGATTTTTAGAAGTTTTTCTATATTTTTAATTTTATTTTCATAATTTTCAATTACAGATTTTAGATCATTTTCGTCCATTCTTTTTTTAAACAGTTTTTTGTCTCTTATATTTTCTGGTAACTTTAGATCTTTACCTCTTTTGGGGTCTTTATAAGAAACTATTTCTTTGCTTAAATGTTTTTGGGTATTTATTTGATCGTTTTTATTCCCATTATCTTTAAATTCTTCACTTAAGTCTTCTAAGGGAATTTCAATGCTAGAGTAGCTTATTGTATTATTAGCTCCAAATAATAATATACATGAAAGTATTATAAAATACTTAAAGCTTAGATTTTTTGTTTTATTCATAAAGTCCTTGTTTTTATTTAGAAAACATCTATAATTTATAATGTTAGCATAGTTTTTCCATATATCAAAAGCAATAAAAATCACTAGAGGTGTTATTTTTATTGACAAGTGGGTACTAATTTTAAATTAAGTTTTAAGCTAGTTTCTTATTAAATTGCTTTAAAATTGTTACATATGTTGGTAAGGTTAATTGTTTTTAAAATTTTATTTCTCAATCTTTTTTATTTATGTATAGGTTATTGCTGATTTAATTTTTTTGTTTAGTTGGAGTTTGTTAATTTGACAAATGTGGATGCATGTGAATTTTGGGCTTTGCCGGTTTGTTGCAATGTTAAAGATTCTTTTATTGAAGATTTTAGTTTTGTAGATGAACATTTAGGTTCAATTTTTAGTATCAGTTATAAAGACAATATAACCTTAAAGTTTAGAGATTTTGTTGATTCTAATGAATTTAATTTAAAGCTTTTTGATAATAAAATAAGTTTTGAAGGTCAAATTCCCTTGGTTTTGTATTCAGATAATTTGGATTATTTACTAAAAGCAGAAAAAAGTGTTCTTTTTAATCTAAGAATTGATGATGGGAGTAATAATTATTCTTCTGGATTTGAAAATAAAGAATCTGAAACTTGCAATGCTTTGAATGCTTGTTATAAATTTAGTGATTACAATAGTTTTTCAGACGACTTTATTTTAGTTAAAATATTTTTTGATTCTGAAAATTTAATTATTGATGCTAACGTAGACAATATTTCTTTTTTAAAATTTTTTATTAGTGAAAATTTTGGTGTTAATAAAGACAAAATAAAAATCAATTCTATTAATAATTACTGGTCTAGTTCTATTTTTCCTATTTCTTTTAATGCAATTTTGCAAGGTATTGTAATATCAAAAAAAATTAATAAAAAGGTTAATGTTGTTTATTACAAAAGGCATTTTGGAATTTTAAATAATTTAAATTTAACTTTTTCAGTTTCTAATTGCTTATTGGGAGATAATAAGCTTTCAAAGATTATTTTAAGAGTTGCAATAAATAGACCTTTAAATTTTTTATATAAGTTTTATTTTAAATTTATTAATAATATTTTTAAAAATTTGTTTTTTGATGGGTTTTTAGAATTTTTTTTTGTTGAGAATAAAAGTGATTACATATTTTTTTATGATAATCTTTTGGCATTTGAGACTTCTGTTTATAATTTTATTTATTCCAATTTTTATAATCTTGCTTTAGCAATGTCTTGTGAACCAATAGGTTATTTGCTTACTCAAATTAAAGGTGACTATAGCAGTTTTTTTAAAATTTTTAAAAAGTTAGATTTAAAGAATTCTTTGATAAAAAAATCTTCTGTTTTAAGTTTTAAAAAGAATTACAATATTTTTGATACTAGTCGCAGGGGAGTTGGTTTTGCGTATTTAAATTCAAACTCTTATTTTTTAGGTGAAGAGCAATACGTTGTTGCTTTCTTATATAAGGACGGATTAAATATCTTTTTACCCTACAGTATTATTGACAACAATTTAAGCAACTATTTGAAAAATAGTTTAGCAAAAACATTGAGCTTGGCCTATAATAGTATAAAATTTTTTATAGATGAGAGTGTATTAGATTTTGATAATTTTTATAGTCTTCTTTTTAAAGATCCTTATTTGATTGAAAAAGCAATTTTAAGCATTAAGGATAATTTTTCTTCTTTGGTAAGTACAGACCTTGTAAATGAATATCCTGTTATTTTTAAAGAAAAAATAGCTGTTGATTATGTTAATGATTGTATACTTGGGTGTTCTGTTGAGCTTAAATTTGAATTTTATTCTCTTAGTGCTGTTTTTAGCAATGTAAGCTTTTTTGTAGAGCAAGGCAAATTTGCTAAGCTTAAGTTAAATAACAAAAGAATTCATACAATATTTGGGTTAGCGGTTGATTATGTATTTTGCAGTGCTAATGTAAATTGCGACATTAAAGATTGTTTAAGCTTAGAGTTTATTGAAGATGGTGAGTTTGTTTTTTCTTTTAGAAGTTTTTTTATCGTTTCTGTTTCTGCAATTCGAGCTGCCTTGATTCAGATGTTTGATTTTAATACAAGTAGCACGCCTCTTGATTTTGAAGAAATTTTAAATAGCTGGAGTGTAAAAATTGATATTAATTAATTTCAATTTAAATGGGGAAAGTATTTCAAAAAAGATTAGTCTTTCTTTGGCGACTAGAAATCTTTTGGAATCTATTTTTTTTGCTAAGAGTAGTAGTTTGGAGTATATTATTAATAACAGATTTTTTTTAATTTTGTTGGATTCTAGACTTGTTTATTCTAATTTAATTCCTGCGTTTATTTTAAATGGTCGTAGTGTAGTTACTCTTGAAGGACTTAAAAAAAAAAGTTTTTATCAGCACATGCAAAAGATTTTATTAGAAGACGATTTTAATTTTTGTAACAATTGTTTTGAATCCAATGTTTTGTTGTTTTATTACTTTTTGGAAAACAAGATTGTAAGCAAATCAAATATTTTAGGCTATAGAAATTCATTAAAATGTAATTGTATGGATGTTAATACTTTTTTATCTCTCTATTTGAAAGCTGAAGAGTTGTACAGAAAAAATGGTTAATGTTAAGGTTTATTATCCTGAAAGTTTTAATATACTATCTAATTTATTTAACAAAAATCTAAATAATTATATCATTTATAATGAGCTAGATTTTAAAAAAAATCCCGATTTATTTAATAGAGAAACACCCATTGATAATTTTTTTTTGGTTGGTAATTTTGAAAAATTTAATAAAGTGTCTTTAAGGGGCAATTTTCTCGAGATGGGACCGTGTGTTACTTACAACGAGATACTTCAGATTGGTAAGCAAAATATTCCAAGTTTGCTTTATGAATTTATTTCAAAATTTAATGATAAAATTTATCTAAATAGCATTAATCTTGCAAATGGTTTTTATTATAAAAACACCATTTTTGATATTTATCCTTTATTGTTAAGCCTTGATGCTCAGATTGAGTTTAAAAATGTTTTGACCAAAAAAACTTATGTTTTTAGTTCTTATAATTTAAATAGAGCTGAGTATATTGCAAGCCGAAATACTGTTCTTGTTACTAAATTTAAATTTCCAATGATGAATCTATGGAACAGAAGCTTTTATCATAAAGTATTTTTTAATACCTCATCTTTTGACATTTTAGAAGAAACGGACATTATCTTTATATGCATTCTTTTAAACATAAAAAGAGATATTATAAATGATTTTTTATTAAAAATATTTTATGATGATAAGGTGATCGTCATAAAGGATTTTCAGATTTTACTTTTAAACAAATCCTTGCCACTTTCATTTTCTGAAATAGAAAATTCTCTTAAAATGTTGGATAAAAATATAAGAGATTCTAAAAATTTTAATATGGGAGAGAGAAATTTAAAGCTAATAAAGAATTTTTATTTAGATATATTAATGAGTTTTAGTTTTTAATGATCCAAATAAGTTTAATTACTATATTTATTATGCTATATTTCTTATATAAAGGAAATATATAATTTATTTTTATGTATTATAATGTAAAAAGTTAATCAAAAAATAATATTCATAATGAGGGGTTTCTGTACTTATGGTAAAAAAAGAAGCAATTATTAAAGCTATAAATGGTTTACATGTTAGGCCTGCATCAACTTTTGTAAAAAAAGCTAAAGAATATTCTAGCGAGATAACAATAGAATCTGATGGAAAATCTGTTAGTGGTAAGAGTTTATTCAGGCTTCAAACTTTGGAATTGTCATCGGGTAAAAAGCTTTTGATATGTGCTGAGGGTGAGGATGAGGAGATTGCTGCTACAGAGCTTGCAAAGCTTATCGAATCTTTTAAGGAATGAATTTTAGAGGTATTTAAGTTATGACTTTATCGGGTAAAAGAATATCTAAAGGGATAGGCATTGGAGAAGTTCTTTGTATTAGAAAAAATTTTGATAAAATTGTAAGTAGAGAAAAAATTGACTTTTCTCAAGTTGATAGCGAGATATCGAAATTCAATAAAGCCAAATCAAAAGCAATTGAAGCGCTTAAAGATCTTGAGAGAAAAGCTGTGCTTCAATTTGGAGATGATAAAAAGGGTATTTTTGAAGGTCAAGTGTTGATCGTTGAAGACGATGAATTTTCTGAGCTTGTTATTGAGTTTATTACAAAGGAAAATTATAGCGCTGCTTATTCTATTTATTTGGCGTTTGAAAATTTGGTTAAAAGTGTAGAAGACTATAAAGATCCTTATTTAAAAGAAAGAGCTTCTGATTATAAGGACATTAGAAATAGATTAATTTCTATTATTTTAGGTCAAGTAACCGATTTTTCTGAAATTAATAAAGATGTTATTCTTGTTACCGAGGAATTAACTCCATCTGATACCATGCAATTTGACTTAAATTATGTTAAAGGTTTTTTAACTGCCGTTGGGGGAGAAACTTCTCATGCTGCTATTTTGGCAAGAACAATGGGTCTTCCAGCGCTTGTTATGACTTTATTAGATATTAATGCTTTAAATGATGGTGATAAGATAGTCATTGATGCAATATCTTCTATTGTTATTAAAAATCCTTCTTCTGATGAGCTTAATCTTTATGAGAAGAAGATTTTGCGTCAAATAGAGATGGAAAAAGAGCTTTTTTCTTTAAAAGATAAAGATGCTGAAACAAAAGATGGCGTAAAAGTGTTTTTAAAGGCAAATATTGGAACACCTGTTGATATTGCCTATGTTAATAAATATGGTGTTGAAGGAATAGGTCTTTTTAGAACAGAATTCTTATATATGAAATCTTTGCAACCCCCAACAGAAGATGAGCAGTTTGAAACTTATAAGAGAGTTGTAGATACAATGGAAAAAAAAGGGGTTGTTACAATTCGTACTCTTGATGTTGGTGGGGATAAGGAAATTCCCTATCTTAATTTTAAGAAAGAGGAAAATCCCTTTTTGGGCTTTAGGGCACTTAGGATGTATAAGGAATATGAAGAATTGATCCAAGCACAGTTTAATGCTATTTTTAGAGCTAGTCATTATGGGAAGATAAGGGTAATGGTGCCTATGCTTACCAGATATGAAGAGATTGAAACGATCGAATATTTTGTGAATAATGCAAAAATCAATTTAAAGTCTAGAGGTTTGCCTTTTGATGAAAATTTGGAGGTGGGTTGTATGATAGAAGTTCCTTCTGCAGCTTTAATTTCTTCTAAACTTGCTAATAAATTGAAATTTTTTAGTATAGGAACGAATGATTTAACCCAATATGTTTTAGCTGTTGATCGTGGCAATCAAA
The DNA here is from genome assembly GCF_000170955.2 of Borreliella valaisiana VS116. Lineage (NCBI taxonomy): Bacteria > Pseudomonadati > Spirochaetota > Spirochaetia > Spirochaetales > Borreliaceae > Borreliella > Borreliella valaisiana. The sequence goes on from NZ_ABCY02000001.1 coordinate 572,480, forward strand.
AAATATCAAATTTATATGATAAGTATAATCCTGCTGTGTTGAAATTAATCAAAAAGGTTCTTGACGATGGAATTAGTTCTGGAATTGATGTATCTGTTTGTGGCGAGCTTGGTGGAGATGATGCTGGAGCGTTACTTCTTGTGGGTCTTGGATTTAGGTCTTTGAGTATGATTCCTAGTGCTACACTTAGAATTAAATATTTGCTTAAAAAGTATACAATAAAGGAATTGGAAGAATTGGCAAATAGGGTTTTAAATAGCGATTCTGAGCAAGAAACTTTAAGTTATTTTGATAAATTTATAGGAGATTAGTTATGGGGTTTTTAGATTTTTTTAAAAAAACCGCTACATTGGATTTGATTGCTCCGATTAGTGGAAAAGTTATGTCAATTGATAAGGTTCCCGATGAAGCGTTTGCTGAAAAAATAGTTGGTGATGGAATTGCAATTCTTCCAACAAGTAATGAGTTGCTAGCGCCTTGTGATGGTAAAATAGGTAAAATTTTTAAAACTAATCATGCCTTTAGCCTTGAAACTAAAGAAGGTGTTGAAATTTTTGTCCATTTTGGAATTAATACTCTTAATTTAAATGGCAAGGGTTTTACAAGAGTCGCTGAAGAAGGCGTTAATGTTAAACAAGGTGAAGTTATTATTAGGCTCGATCTTGAATATTTAAAAGAGCATTCAGAATCCGTTATTACCCCAGTTGTTATTGCAAATTCTGATGAAGTTTCAAGTATAGAATATTCTTTTGGAAAGCTTGAAAATGAGACTGAATATATTTTGTTGTCGTCAACTGTTTTGACAGAAGAAATTAGACATAAAATATCTCAAACAAAGCCTGTTATAGCAGGCAAAGATTTAGTGTTGCGAGTTAAAAAGTAAAAAGAGAGAGCTTAAAGCTCTCTCTTTTATTTTAAATCATAACAAGTCTTTTTCTAAAAATTCGTTTATTATGTTTATGAATTTTCCTGGATTTTTGCTAGGCATTCCTGAAGTTAGCATAGCTTCCTCAAAAAGGAGTATGCTTATTTTTTCTAATTTTTCAGGCTCTAGATTTTTTAAATTTTGGACTATTTTATTATTAGGGTTTAATTCAAGTATTGGTTTAATTTCTTTTACTTCTTGTCCCATTGATAGCATGATTTTCTGCATTTGATAAGTTGGATCATTGCTATCAACAATTATTGCTGAAGGTTCTTTTATTAATGTTGCCGAAAGATTTACTTCTTTTATGTGGTCCTTAAGGATTTCTTTTACTTTTGTAAGAATATCTTTGAACTCTTCTTCAATTTTTTTGAAATTTTCATCTTTTAATTCATTACTAGTTTCATTTTTGTTTATTGCTTTTAATTTTAATCCTTCGTATTCTGGAATTAGATTTAAAATAGCCTCATCAAGTTCATCGTCCATGATTAGAATTTCAAATCCTTTTTCTTTATAAGCGTTTACTATTGGATTTTCTTTTAATATATTTTCTTTGCCGCCTGTTATATAGTAAATGCTTTTTTGGCTTTCATTCATTCTTTCTTTGTACTCTTTAAAAGATACAAATCCATCTACGCTTGAAGATTTAAATCTTATTAATGAGATAAGCTTTTCTCTGTTTTCAAAGTCAGAATAAACACCTTCTTTAATACATCTTCCAAATTCTTTAGAAAACTCTGAAAATTTTTCAGGACTTTTTTTGCTAAGCTTTTCAAGCTCGCTTAGTATTTTTTTTACAGAAGATGATTTGATTTTAGACAAAATTTTATTTTGTTGTAAAATCTCTCTACTTACATTGAGCGGTAAATCTTGACAGTCTATAATTCCTTTTATAAATCTTAGATAGTTTGGAAGCAAACTGCCTTCAGAATCTGTAATAAAGATTCTATTTATAAATAGCTTTACCCCGGGTTTAGTGTTTGGATAATATAAATCATAAGGAGCTTTACTTGGAATATAAAATAAATTGGTATATTCTAAATTTCCTTCAGCTTTTGTATGAATATGCAGTAATGGATTTTCATAATCAAAGGTTGTATTTTTGTAAAATTCATTGTATTCTTCTGCTTTAATTTCGTTTTTATTTTTTGTCCAAAGAGCAGTGGTTTCATTTAATTTTTCTTCTTTTTCTTCTATTCCTTCTTGTTTGCCGTCCTTCATTATAGGTTCGCTGTATTTTATATAAATAGGATAATTTATGTGATTTGAATATTTTTTAATAATTTCTTGAATTTTCCATTTATTAGCGTATTCAAGTCCTTCTTTATTAAGATAAAGCTTTATTTCTGTGCCGTAATCTTCTTTTTTTGCTTTTTCTATTTCATACCCTGTTTTGCCATCGCTAGACCAAATATAAGCATCGCTTTCTAGTGCTTTTTTTGATGTAACTTCTACTTTTTCTGATACTATGAATGCGCTGTAAAATCCAACTCCAAACTGACCAATTAGATTTGCAGATTTTTTTTCATCTTGTTTTAAATTATTAATAAATTCTTTAGTTCCTGATTTTGCAATGACACCAAGATGATTAGTTAAATCTTCTTCATTCATTCCGATTCCATTATCTTTAATTAGGATACTTTTATCATCAAATGTTATTTCTATTTTTGGTTCTAAAGCAATGTTTTTGAATTTTTCATTTGTCAAGCTTAAAAACTTGAGTTTATCAATAGCGTCAGATGCATTTGACACCAATTCTCTTAAAAATATTTCTTTATGAGAGTAAAGAGAGTGAATGATTAAATAAAGTAAGTCATTTACTTCTGTATCAAATTGTTTTTTCATGCAAATTTTCCTTTTCAATTTAATCTTTACTTTTTTTATAATATAACATAATCTAAAAATAATAAATAAAATAATTTGTTTAAAATAGAAAATTAGAATCAAGGAGAATGCAATGGATGTAGGAATTTATGGTCTTGGTGTTATGGGCGGTAATTTAGCTCTAAATATTGCTGATAACGGTTTTAATGTTTCTGTTTACAATAGAGATAGTGAAAAAACTGAAATTTTTGTTAAACAAAATTCTCATAAAAAGATAAATGGCTTTAAAGATGTTGAATCTTTTGTTAAAAGTTTAAAAACTCCAAGAAAAATCATCTTAATGGTGACAAGTTCGGCTGTAGAAAATGTTGTTGAACAAATGTTACCCTTTATGAATAAATCGGATATAATTATTGATGGTGGAAATTCTCATTATAAGAGTACAATGAGATTGGAAAAAGAATTGTTTGCTAAAGACATTTATTTCGCAGGACTTGGAATTTCTGGAGGAGAGAGAGGAGCAAGGTTTGGTCCTGCGCTAATGTATGGAGGAAGTAAATCGGCTTATGAAATTCTTGAGCCCATGCTAAATAAAATTGCAGCTAAAACCAAAAACAATGATGTGTGTTCGGCTTATATTGGAGAGAATGGTTCTGGACACTATGTTAAAATGATACATAATGGGGTGGAATACGCTGATATGCAGCTTATCAGCGAAGTTTATTTTTTCATGAAAAAAGCTTTCAATTTAGATAATTCAAAAATTGCTGAAGTTTTTGAAAAGTGGAATGAGGGTGATCTTTCAGGGTATTTGCTAGAAATAACTTCTAAGATTCTTAAGTATAAGGAAAATAATGAATATTTAGTTGATAAGATTTTAGATGTTGCAAATCAAAAAGGCACTGGTGTTTGGACATCTATTGATGCTCTTGAATTTAGTATGCCTGTAAATTTAATTATTGAATCTGTTTTTTCAAGATTTATGTCGGGGTTAAAACACGAAAGGATTATTGCTAGTGATTTGCTTAAGATGGATACTGCTTCTTTTGAGTTTGAGCTTAGTGATTGGATTTTAGATCTTTATTATGCTCTTTTAGTTTCAAAAATAGTAGCTTATGCTCAAGGGTTTATGATGCTTAAGACTGCATCTGTGAATTATAGTTGGGATTTAAATTTGGGTAAAATTTCTTTAATTTGGAGAGAAGGTTGTATTATTCGTAGCAGCTTTTTAGATAAAATTAAATTGGCTTATGATAAAAATCCCCATCTTATTAATTTGCTTTTCGATGATTATTTTTTAGATTTGTTAAAAAATAATCACAAATCTTTGAGAAGAATAATTTCAAAAGCTAGTGAAATTGGTATTCCTTTGCCAGCATTTTATGCTAGCCTTTCGTTTTTAGATTCTTATTCTACCAATTATTTGCCTTCTAACCTAATTCAAGCACAAAGAGACTTTTTTGGTGCTCATTCTTTTGAAAGATTAGACTCAAAACGAGGTGAATTTTTTCATAGTGTTTGGCAATAAAATTTAATATAGTGTGTGAATTTAGATATAGTACTTAGCAAATATTCCCCCAGCAAAGTTTGATTTTATTCCTGAGTAGGTTCTGTGATGTGCAAGGGATCTTGTGTTTGAGATGAATTCAACTGAGGGTGCTATTTTTATACCTATTTCTAAATTTTCTGTAATGTCGTAAAAAATAGCCATTGGCATTCTTATCCCAAATCCCAATTCTATATTTATTAATTTGGATGTGTGAGACGATAGGCTTAGATTTCCTCCTATTCCAATTCCCAAATTTAAATTTTTTATTAAAGATATTGTAAAAATGAAATCAAGTACTGCTAATGCGAATAAATTAAAATCATAAAATTTTGATTCAAGTTTAAAGCCCGATAAATTTATTCCATTGCTACCGCCATAGCCTATTTCAAAGTCAATGAAAGGAAATGACATTATTAAGTTGATAATTGGATTTCCAATACTTGCTCCAAAGCCAATACCCCTATTTAAATATGAATTTTTTGCAAAACCATTTGTAGATATATTTGCAATCATGATGGATAGTATTAAGATTTTTTTCACCATTGTCTCCCAAATTTTGTCTTATTATTATTATAATATTTTATTTTTGAATTTAAAAACAATAAAAACCTTTGACCATTTAAATTTTGTATTTAAGCTTTTTTGAGTGGTTTGATTTTTTACAATTGTTTTTTTAAATAATTTTATTTTAAGTAAACCAGAATCTTAGTCCTAATCCTGCAAATACTTCCCATCTAAATCCAACTCCATTGCTCCAAATATTCATTCCAAGTCCCGGTGCTATTCTTAAAAACAAGTCGAATTTTTTCCTAAATACTGCAAGATTTAAAGCCAAAGGCAATCTTGCTCCAATGCTCATTGGTCCAGAGCCCGATTGACTACCACCAAATCTTGAAAACCATATTGTTCCATATCCCCCAGCTCCAACTGAAAAATCCAAAATGTTAGCAGCTCCTGGGAATGTATATATGTAGAAAATGTAGTCCAATGCTATAAACAGTGTTTTCCAGTCTGTAAATAAATTATTTACTCCACTGTAAAGACCAATGTCAAGATCAAAGTTCCCCAGATTAATGTGCAAAGCAATTGGTAATGGAAGTATAATTCCTGCTCCATATTTACCTCTTGCAGATTTTGTTGAATTAGCAAATCCCGAGATTGGTGCTAATAAAATAATAATTAACATAATAATTATTATTCTTCTCATTGTTTTTTACCTCCTAATTGCAACAATTTAGTTCAATAATTTTTTTTATCTAAAAAGTGAAAACTATATCTTAAGAGAACCTCTGATTCCAATAGAAAAGTTGCCTTTTATTGGGAATATTAAATTTTTGTTAGGCAATTGGCCAATAAAAATTGATGGCGTTGTTTTTATTATAATTTCAATAACGTCATAATAAGCTTCATATATTATTCCTAAGGGCAAACCTACTCCGATTTTATAGGTAATTCCAGAAAATCCATTTGTTAGAGTTGAGTTTGTAATTTTGCCTATTTCAAAAAATAGGCCAGATCCTAAGAAAAAGATAAAATTTGAATTTTTAATTCTTAAATTTAAGAACATATAGTCGAAATACGCTTTAAATAGCAGTACTATTGGTGATTTTGGGAAAAATTCCGAGATACTCAATATTGTTGCTCCTATTCCAATATCAAAGTTATTAATTCTAAATTCTATTGCAGTAGGGTAGGGCAGAATAAAGCCAAATTTTATTATGGGTTTTGGTTTCAAGCTGTCTATTTTTGGACTAATTGTACTGTTTTTAGATTTTTCGTTTGTGAAAATATTCTCAGCATTGAAAAATAATGTAATTATTATTAATAATCTGATTAATTTGTTTTCACTTTTCATTGTTAACTTTTTTGTGCGAAATTTAAATTAAACTACAACTTTATATCTATAAATTATAAGATAGAATTCTTCTAAAATTGTGCCTTTTATTGTTTATTGGAAATTAAATTTTAGTATTTCCAATTTGTATTTATGAATATATGCGGTAATATTAATCTTGACATTAGTATTCTATTTGCGATTTAAATTGCATTTAAAGGGGCGTTTATGGGCATAGATTCAGATATGCAAGATTCTTTAAGTCAGTATCTTTTATTTAGTTTGGACGAACTTTATGCCATTGAGATTAAGTATGTTGTTGAGGTTTTGGAATATACTAAGATATCAAAAATCCCAAGAACTCCCAGTTACATGGCAGGAATAATAAATAATAGGGGTAAAATCGTTCCAATAATTGATATTCGAAAACAATTTGGAATGAGTGATCGTGTTATTGATGAGGATGATAAAAAGAGAAATAAGGGAGTTAATATCTCAAATATTATCATATTGACTTTAGTTTATGAGGGAGATGAATTTAATCTTGGAATTTTGGTAGATTATGTCAATGAAGTTCTTGAATTAGATCCATTTAGCATTGATGATGCTCCTAAGATTGGATCGGGGTTTAATTCAAAATTTATTTCAGGAATTGGCAAGAGTAATGATAAGTTTATCATCATTTTAGATGTAGACAATTTATTTGACGTTAGAGAGCTTTCTAAATTTAGAAATACAACAATATATGATCCTGAACATCAGCAACAATAGGAGTTTTTAGTCATGATTTATAGGCCGGAAGGAGAGCTTGTAATAAACAGTATTTTTAAGGTAAAAGAAGATTTGTTGCATATTTTTAAAAAAATGAAAGAAGGGGATACTCTTATCATTGATCTTTCAAATGTTGAGAAAATAGATATTACTTTTATACAAATTTTGTATGCATCTAATAAATATGCTAAGAATAGAAATTTATTTGTAAAAATTGAGTATCCATCCGATGAGGTTTTAAGTTCATTAATATATGGCGGGTTTTTAGTAGACATTGAAGATGTTGATAGCTTTGATTTGGGACTTAATTTAGTTGGATTTTAGATTTAAGGAAAGCTTATGGATAGTAGTGATGTGATTGATAAATTTAAGAATTCCTTTAAGGAGGAATCAATAGAAAATATTTCAGATATTGAACAAGCACTTCTTAATCTTGAGTTAAGCTCAGATCAAGACATTGTTAATTCTATTTTTAGGAATTTACATACTATAAAGGGAAGTTCTGGTATGTTTGGCTTTAATTTTACAGCATCGCTTGTTCATGAAATAGAAACAGTTCTTGATGTTGTAAAAGATGGTAGAGCTACTTTCAATCAAGCTGCTATCGATGCTACTTTAATGTCTGTTGATTTTATTAGGGAGCTTATTGAAGGTGATGAAGTAATTTCTGAGCTTGATTTTGATAAGCGTAAGCAGTTTTTGGTAAATGAAATTAAAAAGGTTCTTGAGATTTCTAATGTTAAAGACGCTTTTCAAGAAACTTTAAAAAATGATTTTTCAAATCCTAATAACAGTTTTATTTTAGAAGATGTTAAAGTAAATTCAGACAATAAATTTGATGATGAGGCTTTACGATCTGAATTTAAGAGTTATAAAATCCTTTTTTCCCCTGCTAAGGGCATTTTGTTTCATGGGCATAAACCTATAAATTTATTGAGCAAGTTGATCAATTTGGGTAGTGGCCATGTGAAAGCCAAAGTAGATAACATTCCCGATTTAGAACTTATTTCTCCGGATAATGTTTATGTTGATTGGGAGATAAGGCTAGATACAGAAGAGAGCAGGGAGAGTATTGAAGATATTTTTGTATTTTTAGATTCTCAATCAAAAGTTGATATTCAAGAATTAGAGAAATGTTTTGAGGCGGATAAAGGCGATGGTGTAGGGCTTGAAAGTTTTAATTTATTGCACTTGGATAGAAGTATTAAAGATTCTGGTAATCTTACATTTAAAAAATCGGAATTTGCTGAAAAATCCTTTTTTAATGGAGATAAAAGTAGATTTAATGTTCAAGATGATACTGTTAGAAGCAAGGTTAATATTGCTAGTATTAAGGTAGATTCTAAAAAGCTTGACCATTTAGTAAATCTTGTTGGAGAACTTGTTACAATACAATCAAAACTTTCAAAAGAGGCTGAAAATAGGAATAGCAATGTTTTAAATTCAATATCAGCAGAATTTTCTTTACTGATTAATGAGCTTAGGGATTATACAACAGGTCTTAGAACAGTTCCTCTTGAAATTTTGTTTGTAAAATTTCAAAGGATAGTAAAAGATCTGTCTACTAGTCTTGGTAAGTCAATTGTTTATCGTGCTTATGGGGGCGATACTGTTCTTGATAAAAGTATTATTGAAAAGCTTAATGAACCTTTGGTTCATTTAATTCGCAACTCAATAGATCATGGAATTGAATCGCCTGAAGAGAGAGAAGGGTTGGGCAAAGATCCTAAAGGCATTATTAAGCTTTCAGCGTGTCAATCTGGGGATTCTGTTATTGTTATTATTGAGGATGATGGAAGAGGTCTTGATAAGAATAAAATACTTAAAAAGGCCATAGAGCGCAATATAATTTCTGACTCAGTTGCCAAGACTTTATCAGATATTGATGTTTATAATTTGATTTTTGAGCCCGGATTTTCAACCGCAAGTTCTGTTACTGATATATCAGGTCGTGGAGTTGGTATGGATGTTGTTAAGAAACAGGTCGAATCTCTAAGAGGGCATGTTGTACTTGAAAGTGAGCTTGGCAAATATACTAGAACCAAGTTAATTTTTCCATTAACATTAGCTATTATTGAGGGCTGGCTTGTCAGAGTAAAAGATGAGCATTTTATTGTTCCTCTTTCTAATGTTGAGTCTTGTTTAGAATCCAATAAGTTAATTTCTCAAATAGATGGGGTTGAGACTAAAAACAATGTAATGAATTATAGGGGCAGTATGATTAGTTTTATTCGACTTAGAGAGTTTTTTCAGGTTTCTAGCGAGAAGAGCTTTAATGAGCAAGTTGTTGTTGTGAATACAAATAGTGGTAAAATGGGGATTGTGGTTGACGAAGTTTTAGGGCAACATCAAACTGTTATAAAAGCTTTGGGTAAAATTTATTCTCGAGTAGAAGGGGTTTCTGGAGCTACTATACTTGGTGATGGAAGTTTGGCTTTAGTTGTTGATATAGATGCAATAACTAAGCTTATGAGATAAAAAAAAATCGAAAATACAGATTTTTGGTTTTAAAGGTTAAAAATATTAAAATATAACAATGAAGATATTAGTAATTGATATTCAAGGTCTTATAAAGCAGGTTTTTGTTAGAGCTTTTTCTAAAGATAATGATGTTGAAATATTGAATGCTGGTTTTAATTCTTTAAATCTTATTAATGTATTTTTACAAAAGTTCCCGGATTTAGTTATTATTGATGAAAATACGGCAAGATCTAGTTTTGGAAATTCTTTGAACAATGTTCTTAATAATATATCTCTTCCGGTTGTATTTATTGCACAAAATGAAATGTTTCCAAATTTTGGATATCTTGAGCAAAGTAAAGAAAAGGTTAAATTAATAATAAATAAGCTTAACTTTAAGCTTACAGTTGATTTATTTCGTAGTAAGTATTTAGCTTTAATTAAGCTTGAGTTGAAAAATTTAGGCAAAAATAAATTAATATCTTCTCATGAAGTTAAAAAGATTTATGCACCTGATTTTGATAATCATTCTAAAGTAGAGTTGAGAGAAAATAGTTTAGATGATTCAAGTATAAGAAAAAGTTATAGAGTTTGTGATGTTATTAATTTTGCTCCCAAAAATGATCCTGATGTTATTATTAAATACCAAGGTCTTCTCAATAAGAATAAAACTAGCAAAATTATTGTTGTAGGCTCTTCAACAGGTGGTACAGAGGCGTTAAGAATTTTTTTAAGCTCTTTTAAAAAAGATTCTCCACCAATTATTATTGTTCAACATATGCCGGGAGGATTTACAAAATCTTTTGCAAAAAACTTAAACAGTGAATTTAATATTGATATTAAAGAAGCTGAGGATGGAGACATTCTTCGTCCAGGCCTTGTAATAATTGCTAATGGAAGTTATCATTTGATTGTAAAGTATGGTAGTGGAAATTATTTTGTAAACTTATTAGATGGACCTCTTGTTAGTAGGCATAAGCCTTCTGTAAATGTACTTTTTAGGTCTGCTGCAATGTATGCAGGTTCTAATGCTATTGGAGTTATCCTTACAGGTATGGGAGATGATGGTGCTATTTGTATGCTTGAAATGAAAAAAAATGGTGCTTATACTGTTGCCCAAGATCAAGAAACTTCTGTTGTTTTTGGTATGCCAATGGAAGCTATAAAAATAGGAGCTGTAGACAAAATCCTTCCTATAAGCAAAATAGCTGATCATGTTCTGAGGAGATCTTAGTAATGGTTAATGAGAATAATGGTTTTTTTGATGCCAATGATTATTTGGCAACTTTATTTTATAAACTTGAATCTTTTGATGAGAGCGCAAGGCATATTTATTCAAATTTAAGCAAATCAATTCCCAAATTAATAGAAAAAATTTCTAAGGATTCTAAGGATTTATCTTTTAGTATTGACTTAATTTCTAATCTTGATCTTGATAATGATGCTTCTTTAAATAATTTCATAGCTAAGATTATAGGAGCATTAGATGATTTTGTTGCTTACTTTAATTCTTCAACAACTTCTCTTGAATCTCAGTTTACTGTAATACGAAGTAAGGTTAAAGATATAGAAATACTTGAAGATGTGATTGAAAAAATGAAAAAAAGCTCTCTTGATATGGAAATAATGTCTATTAATACTTTAACAGTTGCCATGAGAGCTGGGAAGGCTGGTGGAGCCTTTTCTTATATTACTAGTGAAATTAAGGTTTTAACTCAATCTATGATCAAGCAAGCAGATCAACTTACCAGCAAGGGGCGTGAAGTTAAAATTGGTTTAGATAGGGCTAAAAATCAAGTATATGAAAGCAATACGGCTGAAAATAAAATTCTTGAAGAATTTAGAAATAATTTAATGAAAAACATAGATGCCTTTTCAGATGGAATAGGAAGTGTTATTGCTCTTTACGATGATATTTTAAAGGTTTTATTGGAATTTAAGTTTAAACTTGTAAATTCTATTTCTTATCTTCAGTTCCAAGACAGGCTAACTCAATCTTTGCAACATTTAAATATTATGTATTCTAATATTGATGTTTTTAAGTTTAGAGATATAAGCGAGATTCAAAAATTAAAAATTTTATCAGTTTTTACTGATACATCAAAGGTTATAGTAAAAGATGTTCTTGAAAAGCTTGAAAAAAATTATACTGTTTTTGAAAAATTTATTGATACTTCTCTTAGTTCTATTCAAACTATTAACGATTTAAGGTCTGATAATTCTTTATATATAGATATTCCTAAAATAATAGAACAATTTTCTAGCATTTTGTCTGATCTGCTTAGAAGAATTGATGATGTTGAGAAGAACAATTCTAATTTTTTGAATTTATATTATGAACAGGTTAAGCTTATAAAATCATTAGAGTTAATGTTTTCAAATATTTCAGCTATTTCTGCTAGGTTTCAAAATATTAACATAGCTTCAAAGATAGAAGTGGTCAAAAGATCAGAGCTTAAAGCTATGGAAGGTAATATTTCGGAAATGTCAAAAATTATCAAAGAAATTGATTCTAATATTACTAAGGGAATAGAATTTTTAGATCAAATAATCTTTTTTCTTGAAAAAGTTGTTAAGGATTATGACAATAGATTTTATCTTGAAAAAAATTATTTTAATAAATTTAAAAAATTATTTATGGAAATTAAAAATGATATTCTAGATATTAAGAACATAGCTATCGATAATATTTTGTCTTATGAAGTTTTTTCAATTGAATTTATGGAAATATTTGAAGAAATGAAATTAGAAGTTTACAATGTTAGAAATTTGAAAAATTCTCTTTTGGATATAGACAACTTTTTAAGCAATATGGAAAGCAAAATAAATTTTAATCTTAATTTAGAGCTATCTAAAGTTGGAATTCAATCTGTTGAAATCGAAGATAAAGAATTTGTTAATAGAATTGCCAATCGATTTACTTTATTTGTTCATAAAAAACACTTGTTATCTTTGATAGAAGAAGCCAAGGATGTTCATTCCTTTGATGAAGGTAGTGTAATTTTGTTTTAATTTTTATATACTTTTTGGGAGGGTTTTAGGAGAAAATTAGATGAAAAAAAGAATTTTGGTTATTGATGACAATAGGGCAATAAGGCAAAGCGTTGCTTATATTTTAGAACAAAATGGTTTTGGAGTCTCAGAAGCAAAGGATGGTTTAGAAGGGGTTTTGAAGTTTAAAGAAGCAGTTGGGCAAGGAGATAAAGATTTTGATCTTGTTATTACAGATATCAATATGCCTAATTTAGACGGTATTGGTGTTATTAAGCAGATAAGAGAATTTGGTAGCTTTGTTCCCATACTCGTTCTTACTACTGAATCTGAACAATCTAAGGTTGATGAAGGTCGTAAAGCGGGTGCTACTGGTTGGCTTGTTAAGCCTTTTAATCCTGAAGCTTTAATGAAAACAATCTCAAAGATATTTTAAGTTTTTATTTGCAAATTAATTTTTGGACTTTAAAGTTTTATTATAAATTAAAATGATTTTCAATATGCTATTTTAGAATAAAGATAGCATATTGAAGGGAGTATTTTATTTATATTGCAATAATGTTAAATTTTATTAGTATAAATAATTTATGAAGTTAAATTTTGCTTAAAAAAGCAGTTAGAATACCGGTAGTCGGAGTCGAACCGACACGAAGTTACCCCCATCAGATTTTGAGTCTGACGCGTCTACCAATTCCGCCATACCGGCATTAATTTTTATTTTACTATAACAGTACCAAAAAAATCATTATTTTTGTTAAAAACTTTTTCTAAGTTTTCAATATTATTTCCATTTACTATGTAAAGGGTAAGTCCAAGTTTTGAAGAAAGCTTTGTTGCTATTGGGTCAAAAGGTAAATTTAAGCCCGGATTCCACTTTTGACCTACAATGTTTTGTAATTGTTTCCAATTTAATTTTTTAAAAGCTGTTGCGTTTTTAAATTTTTTTGGATCTTTATCATAAACTTGATTTACATTTGTTATATTTATAATATCCTTTTTATTAAATTTTTCTGCAAATTTTACAGCAATGTAATCTGTTGAAAATCCCGATTTCCAGCCGGAAGCAATTAATATTTTTCCTTTAAAAGAAAAATTTTTTAAGGGATTGGTGACAATTTTGTCTATACAAAAAGGATTCATTACTTTACATAGAAATTCTGCGTTTAACTTTGTTGACATTATTCCAATCTCATCAAGTTCACGAACTTTAAAATTAGGGTTGATTTTTTTATATGCGTCTTGGTACTCTCTTGCAACCTTTCCTCCACCAACTATTAAAATGATTTTTCTTTTTTCATTTTCTAGTAACCATTTAAAAACAAAGTTTTTAAAGTTTTTGATGAATTCTATATTGATTTGATTTGAATTTATTACCCCTCCCCCAAGACTTATTATCTCAAGCATCCAATCTCCTTATTTAGGCTAATGTTTTTTAAATTTTTTACTTTTAATAATATAGCAATTTCTGTTAAACTTTTCATTAAAAATAAATTCAAAACAATACAAACTTGTTAATTATATATTACAATTTAATTGTTATGCAAAAAATTAAAGGAATTTGTTGTTAGGTGTTTTAGCTTTGGTTTTACTTAGCAGTTTTTATTTTGGAGGATATTGTGCATAAGTATAAAGTTTCTGTTATTATTTGTTTTTTTAATTCGGCTGAAACTCTTGATGCAATGATAAAAGATGCTGTTAATCAAACATTAAAAGATAAAGAAATTATATTAATTAACGATGGTTCTTATGATAATAGTTTAGAAATAGCAGAAAAATATGCTAATAAGTATAGCTATATTAAGATTTTTAGTCAAAAAAATATGGGACTTGCTGCTTCTAGAGATAAGGGATTCTCTGAGGCCCAAGGGGAGTATGTTATTTTTTGGGATGGTGATGATTCTGTAGAGAGCACTATGCTTGAAGTTTTATATAATAGGGCAAAGGCAGACAATTCTGATATTGTTTGTTCCCAATTTTATGTTTATTTTCTTGCAATAAATGTAAAAAGAAAATCTTTGCTTCCTTTTCCCAATTATCCATTAACAGGTAAAGAGGCGTTTAAAAATTTGCTTTTTACTGTTTATTCGACTTTTGGAAAGAAAAATTTTGTTGTTGGAACGTTATGGGATAAATTGATTAGACGAGAATTAATCTTAAAGAATAATATTCACCAGCAAAATGTAGTATTTGAAGATATAGTTTTTGTTATGCAAATTTTTTTAAAAGCTTCTAAGGTTTCTTTTGTAAATAATTATTTTTATACTAATTACCAAAGAATGGGAAGCATGAGCTCTTCTATTAGTGTTTTACATAAAGCTAAATTATCTCTTAATACAATAGAAACTTTATTAAAAAGAGAAGGTATTTTTAACGAATGTCAACATTTGTATAAAAGATTTTTTTTGCAATTTTATTATTTTATTTCTTTTAAGCAAATTTATATTATTAGCTGGAATATTTCTGACAAGCTTGTTTATAGGGCTTACAAAGAAAAGCTTATTTCTGTTCTTGATGAGATTAAAGGATTATCTGAATTTCAAGATTGTTATGAATATGTAAAAAATTTTGGATTTAACGAAATTCAAATTTTGCCTAGGATTATGCTAAAAATTTGGAATTTTAGCTCAAGACTTTATGTAAATTTTTCTATATTTATTTATAAGTTGTTTATAAAGAATTGAATTTATATTTTTGGGTAATTAATTTTTTTCATATTTGACCTTTAATATTAAGGAGTATTTATGGCTATTGAAGTTGTTAATGTAAAATTTTCCTATAAAAAAAAAGAAGTTTACTCTGATTTAAATTTAAACATTGAAACTCCTCAAACCTATTTGCTTCTTGGGAAAAATGGAGTTGGAAAAACAACTTTGCTTAAACTTGTAAGTGGACTTTTGGAGCCACTAAAAGGGAAAGTTTTATTTAACTCTTTAGCAGCTTTTCCAAGAGATCCCTTGAATTTAGTGAATTTATTCTTTATTCCCGAAGAATTTTCACTTCCTAGATTGTCTTTAGCTGAATACAGTAAAGCTCTATCTAGATTTTATCCAAATTTTAATAAGGCAGATTTTGAAAAATATTTATTGGATTTTAATCTAGATATTTCTCTAGATTTATCTTCAGCTTCTTTTGGGCAAAAGAAAAAAAGTATTATTGCATTTTCTCTAGCTACAAACGTTTCTTGCCTGTTGTTTGACGAGCCAACAAATAGTCTTGATATTGTTTCAAAAAATGTTTTTAGAAACGTGCTTTCTAATTTAAATGATAGAGTAATTTTTATTACAGGTCACAATGTAAGAGATTTAACAGGAGTTGTAGATTATTTAATTATTATTGGAGAAAAGTCAATTCTTTTTTCTAATTCAGTATCTTATATTAATAAAAATTATAAGATTAAAATTGTCAGCGAATTGAATGGAAATGAATTGTATTATGAAAAAAATAAAGAGGGGTTTAAAGCGCTTTATTTTGAGATTAGCAATGGAGATGAAATTATTGACATTGAATTTTTCTTTTTATATGTTACTGAAAATAAAAAATAGAGGTAATAAAAGATGTTTAGCTTAAAAAGATTTTTAAATTTGTTTTATTTTGATTTTGTTTATAATAAAAAATTCTATATTTTATTAATAGTTAAAATTTTAGGAATGATATTTATATCTTATTTGCTTGTTAGATTTTATTTTAATTTTACAGCAACTGATTTTTTAAAGTTTTTTGTTCCTAAAATATTGATTTTAACCTTGATTGTATCGATGTTTGCCATGTGTGATTATTACAAAGTAATTCACGATCCGTTTAAAAATATTCTTTATTTATCTTTGCCTGTTTCAACTTTTGAACATTATTTTTTCAATTTAATTAAATATTTATTTATGTTGCCTTTGATTTTAATCTTTTTTTATTATTTAGGATTAAATATTTTTTTATTCCTAGATAATGTATTCTTTTTAAGAAGTGGCGAGGGTTTTGCATTCTTAGAACTAAGGTATCTTTCTGATTTTTTCTTTTTTCGTTATTTAAATTTTTTGTCTATTTTTCCAATCTTCATGTTTTTTAGAATAGCTTTTAAAACACATCCTTTTGTTAAGGTTTCCATATTTTTTTTGGGGACTATTATTTTATTATTTTTTTCCACGTCTTTTATTTACTCGGTTTTTAAATATTCGCCATGTTCTTCTGATTTAATTTTTTCTTTTGATAGATTTTTAGGGGACTTTTTTTTTAAAATAGTTTATAGTTCGGTATTTTTTTTATATTTAGCTTCATATTTTAAGATAGTAGAGCTTGGAAGTGTTAGGAAAAAAAGCAATTTGTTTGCTATTGTAGGGTTTTTAGTTTTTTTAGCAATGTTTAATTATTATTATTTAACCAAAGGTTCATTATATTGCTTTGTTGATTATAATTAAAATAGTTTAAAAGATTTAAAACAAGGGCTTAAAAATAGCCTTGTAGCTAAGCATTAATAATTTTTATTTTAGTTTAATATTTTTATTTGTGTTAATGTAAGTGATTATGTTTTATATGTGATTTATGTGTTCTTATTAAGCGTAAGCTTAATTGGTTTGAAATTTAAAGGTTTAATTTTGGGGTATACATGAAAAAAAACTTAAAGATTTTAGTAATAACAGGAGGCGTGATCTCTGGGATTGGTAAAGGAGTTACATCGGCAAGTATTGCAAGGTTGTTTAGATATAATTTTAAAGTTACTCCAATTAAATGTGACGGATATTTAAATACCGATCCCGGGACTATTAATCCTGTTGAGCATGGAGAAGTTTTTGTGCTTGATGATGGGGGAGAGGTTGATATGGACTTTGGTCATTATGAGAGATTTTTAAATCTTAATGCAAAGTCTAGTTGGAACATTACAATGGGCAAAATATACAAAAAGATACTTGAAAATGAGCGAGAGGGTAAATATTTGGGAAGAACAGTTCAGCTTATTCCTCATGTTACTGATGAGATCAAGTCTGCAATTTTTCAGATTGCAAGTTTTGAGAATAGTGATATGTTAATAATTGAAATTGGTGGAACTGTAGGAGATATGGAGAATATTTTATTTATTGAGACAGTAAGACAAATAAGACATGAAATTGGAAGTAGCAATATTTCTTTTATTCATTTAACCTATGTGCCAAGTCCAACTGGAATTAATGAACAAAAATCTAAACCTACTCAACAGAGTGTTAAAACTTTAAATAAAGCAGGCATTTTTCCCGATTTGATTATTGCTAGAAGCTCTCAAGTATTAACAGACCAAATCAGAAAAAAAGTGGCAATGTTTTGTAATGTTGAGAGCACTTCTATTATTGATAATGTTGATGTTTCTACTATTTATGAAATTCCTATATCTTTTTATAAGCAAGGTGTACATGAGATTTTAAGTTCTAAGTTAAATATTAAGGTTGATCCTAAAATAGAAGAGCTTTCAAAGCTTGTAGAAGTTATAAAATCTAATTTTTTTATGCCTAAAAAAATTATTAATATTGCTATTTGTGGTAAATATGCCAAACTTGACGATTCTTATGCGTCAATTAGAGAGTCTTTAGTCCATGTTGCAGCCAATTTGGATTTACTTATTAAAAGCACACTAATTGATTCTAATGATTTAAATGAAAACTGTTTAAAAGGGTTTGACGGCATTATTGTTCCTGGTGGTTTTGGGGGTAGAGGGTATGAAGGTAAAATTATTGCTATTAAATATGCTCGTGAGAACAATATTCCCTTTCTTGGAATTTGTCTTGGTTTGCAGCTTGCTATAATAGAATTCGCTCGTAATGTTTGTGGGATACTTGATGCTGATACAGAGGAAAATTTAGAAAAAGATAAGCCTTTAAAAAATCCTGTTATTCATTTACTTCCCGAGCAAAAGGGAATTAAAGATAAAGGTGCTACAATGAGACTTGGAGGATATCCTGTGATTCTTAAAAAGAATACAATGGCTTTTAAGCTTTATGGCCAAGACAGGATAATTGAAAGATTTAGGCATAGGTATGAAGTTAATAATGATTATATAGATTTATTTGAAAAAAATGGACTTGTAGTATCTGGCTTTTCAAGTGATTTTAAAATAGCAAAATTAATAGAAATTCCTAAAAATAAATTTTTTCTAGCTTGTCAATTTCATCCAGAACTTATTACAAGAATAGAAAATCCAGCTAAACTTTTTTTAGGGCTAATTAAAGCTTGTATTTGAGTATCTGTTTATACTTAGTGAGTAGGCAGGTTTTCAAAGTTAATGTTTGTAGTGTTCTCAAATTGCAATATTTTGTAACTTAAAAATAATTTAGAAAATATGGTTAGCAATATTATTATTAAAAAGTCAAAAAAAGCATTGGCTATTGTCAAGTTAAACGGTCTTTTTTCATAGATTATATCGTTTATTACTTTGGGCAAACTAAATGCAAGCCAAGTTATGCTAGATATTAGTATTGCAGATAATATGTTGTAATTTAAGTTTGTTAGGTTTCCTAGAGAGTTATTAGTTAGGGTTATTAAATTGTTGAATAAATTGATAAGAGCACTGATTAAAAAACTTTGCAATAAATGACTGAAAGTTAAAATCACAATAATAATTATTTTATATTGTTTGTTTTTAGCGTTTGATGTAGTGGCATTGTAAATTATTTTTTTCAGCAATATTTTTCGGTATATTATTTCTAATAATATTTTAAATAAAGTCATGCTTAATATTAATATTAGATTAATATTTGAGAACATAAATTTGACCAACATAATTTCCCCCTTCATTTTGGGCAATGATTTAATTATAATTAGTATATAATAAAATATTTTGATTTATTTGATACGGTTCTAATTTTATTATATTTGTACAATAGTTTTAATTTTTGGCAATTATTAGGAGGATTGAATGAAGGAAGAAGACATTAGAAAAACAATTTTAATGAAAAGACTAGTTAAATATTTTTTTGATGAACTTAAATATAGAATGAAGATTCCTTGTTTTAGAATAAGTAATAAAGAGATGAGCACTAAATATATACTTCTCAATCTTTTTAGAAAAATTGCAAATCTTCCTTTTAATAAACAATATGAAATAGAAGAGCAGTTTGCTCTTGAAGTTGGTGAAAGAGTTGTGCTTACGGATGCTGTTTTGATTAAAAGAATTGATCATGAAAGATGTGTTATTGTTGGGATTGTTGAAGCAAAAACGGATCAAGTTGATCTTAATTATGAATTTAATAGATTTTTTCTTCAGGATAAAAAAAACAATGTTCTTTTTTGGCAACCTAAAAAAGTTATTCTTAAGCAAGATGATAAATTATTTACAACAGAATCAGACGATATTTTTAATTTTGACAACGATTTTAACTTGCCAAAAGTTAAGGCTAAATTAGAAGAGTTTATTAATATTTTCTTATGTTTTTTTTCTTACAGAGATGCTCTTTTTGAGTATAATGAGGTTAGTGGACGTTACTCTTGGGTAAAAAGGAAGTAAATAAATTTAATATTAGTTGTAAATTTAATTAAATAAGGAGAATGATTTGTATCTTTAGATGGTTTTGCGGTTTAAGATGAAAGCTTAAATTTATGTCAGAGTGTTAATTTTTACTATTTATTAACATTTAAATGTAAAAATATTTTTTTGTTTATTGATGTATTTGGTTTGATGTTAAAGTTGAAATAATGTGTCAAATTAAGTACTTGTGGCTCTATTAAAAAAAAAAAAAATATGGTAGAATCCCTTTATGAAAAAATTTTCGTTTTTTAAAAAAAAGAAAGAAAAAGTTTTGGATTCAACCCTTTTAAATATTGTCGATAATGACAAAAAAGATTTGAGTACTTATGAATATAAAGCCCCTGTTAAGGAAATGCTCAAGGGATTTTATCATACCAAAGCTTCCATTGCTACTTTAAAAGTAGGATTTGAGTCATTGCAAAGAATTTTGTTTTCTGGAATAGAAGATTTTGACAATATATTTTCTGTTCTTGTTAAGATTACAAATAATGCTCGTGATCAGATAAGCGATATTTTTAGTGATCTTGGCAAAAATAACAAGGAAAAACTAAATCAAATATCTTCTGTTATTGTTGGAATTCAGGGAAGCTTAGAAACAATAAGTAATTTTTTGGGTGCTACCAATATGATTTCTCTTAATGCAAAGCTTGAGGCAGCAAGAGCTAAAGAATATGGTAAAGGATTTTCCGTTGTTGCAGATGAGATTAAGCGACTTTCTGATCAGGCAAAAGGTGTTATGAATATGATTTCTGTAAAGGAAATTGAGGAGGTTTCTAAAGATTTAATTTCTCATAACCTTAAGGATTTGCAGATTGATATTGATAAGTTCTTTGCTGAGATTCTTGAACAGCTTAATTATCTTGAGAGCATATTTAAACGCTTTTCAAGAAGTCAAGAGGAATTTTCTTCTTTGCTTGAAAATCTTGATAGCATAGATGCTAATATGGCTTATTATTCAAGGAACTGTGATTCTTTGATTAGTTCTGATACTTTTATGCTTTCTAATGATGAATTTTTAAAAGAGTTAGAATTTATTATCTCAGAACAATTTTCTTGGATTAATAATTTGAGATTAATTGTTGAAGAACAAAAGTCAGTATATATTCAAACGGATGCTTCCAAGCATGGGTTTGGATTGTTTTATAAAGGATTATCCCCTAAAAATGATGCTGTTAAGCAGTTGTGGGAAGAAGTATATATTCCTTATTTAAATATTAATAAGTTTGCAGCTGAAATTTTAATTGTATTTAGGATGGAGAATCTCAGTGATAGTGGTTTAAGGCAAGCTAAAGATTTTTTGTCTCAAGCCGAGAGTTTATCTGAAGAAATTGTCAGAAAACTTGAGCATATTAAAAAAATGGCAATTGAATTGGATAATCAAGGAATTAGTATTTTTTCTTGACTCTTTTAATAAGAGTTTTTGTAATAATTTAAATTAGAGATTTAAAATTATTATGTGTTTTTAAATTTTTATTTATTTGAATAAGGTTTGTTAAAAATCAAGTTTTATTTTGATAAAATAATTTTAGGTATGAGTTTTAGGGCCAAGTTTATTCATCTGCATGTGCATTCAGATTATTCTCTTTTGGATGGAGCTGCAAAAATATCAGATATTATATCAAAAGCAAAAAAATGCAATATGTCACATATTGCATTAACAGACCATGGCAATCTTTTTGGAGCTATTAAATTTTATAAAGAAGCTAAAAAAGCAGGGATTAAGCCAATAATTGGTATTGAAGCTTATATGGCAAAAACTTCTAAGTTTTTAAAAAAACAGGATGATCTTGGAAAAATGTCTTATCATTTAATTTTGCTTGCCAAAAATGAGCTGGGTTATAAAAACTTATTAAAGTTAACAAGTATTTCTTATCTTGAAGGGTTTTATTATCGTCCAAGGATAGATAAAGAGGATCTTGAAAAATATTCAGAAGGTTTAATTTGCACTTCAGCTTGCATTGGGGGGCTTATTCCAAGACTTATTTTGGCCAATAGATTTGAAGATGCTAAGAATGAAATTCTTTGGTTTAAGAAAGTTTTTGGTAATGATTTTTATCTTGAGCTTCAAAGGCATGGAATTAAAGAGCAAAACATTGTGAATGAAAGGCTGGTTGAGTATTCTAGGGAGCTTGGAGTTCCTTTAACAGCAGCTAATGATTCTCATTATGTTAATAAAGAAGATGCAGTTGCTCAAGATATTATTGTTTGTATTGGCACTGGTGCTAAGAAAAGCGATGAGAATAGATTGAAAATGGAAACCAATGAATTTTATATTAAATCTCAAGAAGAAATGTGTGAACTTTTTAATGATTTGCCCGAAGCTTTAGAAAATACTGTAAGGATTGCAGAGAAGTGTGATGATTTTAAAATAACTTTTCCAGGTCCTATTTTGCCTGATTATCAAATTCCTGTTGAATTTAATACTCTTGGTGAATATTTAGAACACCTCACTCTTGATGGGTTAAAATTTAGATATAAAACTTTGACAAACAAAATAAAAGATAGAGCTTTTTATGAATTGAGTGTGATAATTGGAATGGGTTTTGAAGGCTATTTTTTGATTGTTTGGGATTTTATTAAATTTGCGCATGATCACGATATTCCTGTTGGGGCTGGGCGTGGTTCTGGTGCTGGTTCAATTGTAGCTTATGCTCTTAGAATTACCGATATTGATCCTTTAAAGTATAATTTGCTTTTTGAGAGATTTTTAAATCCTGAGCGTATTTCTATGCCCGATTTTGATATTGATTTTTGCTTTGAAGGCAGAGATGAGATTATAAAATATGTTACTAATAAATATGGAGAAGATAAGGTAGCCCAAATAATTACTTTTGGAACTTTAAAACCCAAGGCTGTAGTTAAAGACGTAGCTAGAGTTTTAGATATTCCATTTGCTGAATCTAACGAGCTTACCAAGTTTATTCCTGATAGTCCTAAAGTTTCTTTAAAAGAGGTTTTAGATGATAATTCTTTAAAAGAGTATTTTACAAGCAAGCCTGTTTATAAAGAATTGATGGATGCTGCATTGGTTCTTGAAGGAATGAATAGACATGCTTCAACTCATGCTGCTGGAATTGTAATTTCTAAAACTCCTTTAACCGATTATGTGCCTCTTTATAAGGATTATAAGCAAGGCTCTGTTTCTACTCAATATACAATGGATTTACTTGAAGAATGTGGACTTGTTAAGATGGATTTTCTTGGTTTAAAAACATTAACTTTAATAAAAAATGCAGAAAATCTTATTAGAAGTGTAAATCCAGATTTTAAAATAAAAAATATTCCAGATAATGACGTTAAGACTTTTAAGATGCTAGGAGAAGGAAGAAGCGCGTCTGTTTTTCAGTTTGAATCTGAGGGAATGCAGCAAATTCTAAAAGATGCAAAACCTGATAATATTGAAGATTTGATAGCCTTAAATGCTCTTTATAGACCAGGCCCTATGCAATTTATTCCTCAATTTATTGCTGCTAAAAAAGGTGTTAAGAGAATTAAGTATCCCCATCCAGATTTAAAGGAAGTTTTAAGACCGACTTATGGAGTTATTGTTTATCAAGAACAAGTAATGGAAGTTGCAAAAATAATTGGAGGTTTTTCTCTTGGCAAGGCCGATATTTTAAGACGTGCTATGGGTAAAAAGAAAGAAGACGAGATGAATGAAATGAAGGTCGACTTTTTAAGAGGAGCTATTGAGAAGGGATATGACAAAGAAGTTGCTAGTGAAATTTTTGAACTTTTAAAGCCTTTTTCGGGATATGGATTTAATAAATCACATGCAGCGGCGTATTCTTTAATAGCGTATCAAACTGCTTATCTTAAGGCTAATTACCCTGAGTATTTTATGGCTGCCAACTTGACAAATGAAATTAATAATAATGATAAGCTTTCTTATTACATTGAGGAGTCAAAAGCTATAGGTATAAACGTGCTCAAACCCGATATAAATCGATCATTTAGAGAATTTCGTGTAACTGACTCTGGAATTTCTTATGGGCTTAATGGGATTAAAAATCTTGGAGGAATTGTTGTTGATTTAATAATTGATGAGAGAGAGAAAAACGGTAAATATATTTCTTTTGAGGATTTTGTCAGACGTGTAGATGATAAAGTAATTAATAAGAAATTTTTAGAATCTGCAATAAAATCTGGACTTTTTGATAGTTTGGATCAAAATAGAAAAACTTTATTTGAAAATCTTGATCAATTGATTGAAGTTGTTTCAGAAGATAAAAATAATAAAAAACTTGGTCAAAATAGTTTGTTTGATGCTCTTGAAAATCAAGACTCAATTCAGCAAAGTTTTAATTACCAGGTTTTTAAAGAATATTCTTATTCTGAGCTTTTAGGATTTGAAAAAGAACTTTTAGGATTTTATGTATCAGGGCATCCTCTTGATCCTTATAAAAAGGCAATTAATAGTTTTTCCAGTTTAAATGTTTTAAGTGATCTTGCTATCAAAAAAGATAGCATTGTTCAATTTGCTGGCATTTTGAATTTAGTAAAAGTTATTCAAACTAAAAGAAATAATGCAAAAATGGCATTTGGTGTTATTGAAGATTTTAAAGGTGCAATAGATATTGTAGTTTTTACAGAAAGCTACGAAAGGTATAAGAATTTTTTACTTGAAGGCAATGTTATTGGGGTTATAGGCAGACTTACGTTTAACAGAGATAAGTTTTCGATTGTAGTTGAAAAAGTTGTAAATATTGAGAGACTCTCCGAAGATAGAGTAAACAACATTCATATTAAATTTTTAAATAATAAATTGAATGACTTGCAATTACTTAACTCTTTGAAAGAAAGTATAAGTAATTTTGAGGACAATTCTGGATTTTCAAATGTTTATTTTTATTTAAGGGAAAATGGTAAGGATTTAAAATTAAAAATGAATTCAATTTTAAATTTTGGGCCAGATGAAGACAAGCTTGATAAATTGAGAAGATGTGTAATAGTTGAAGATGTTTGGGTTGATTAGGAGGTGCCGTGTTAGTTGTTTTAATAGAAACTTTAATGGTATTTTTGCAGATTTATAGGATTTTAATTTTAATTAGGATCATTCTTAGCTGGCTTGTATCTTCAGGAATTAGTACCAATGTGTTTTTCAGGTTTATACATATTGTCACAGAACCATTTTTATCTTTTTTTAGAAGAATTCCTTTTTTCACAATTGGTATGTTTGATTTTTCTCCAATTGCAGCTTTAATAACTCTAACTATTTTTGAAAGAATGTTGGCTTATGGGAATTATAAGCTTTCTACATTTATTATTTTATTTATTGTTGAAATTTGGGGGATATTTAGAAGCATTTTTATTGCTATAGTTTTCTTTTTATTGTTGAGATTATTATTATTGCTTTTGAATTTGTTCCAAGGTTCAGACTTTTTTAAAACAGTCGATTCATTTTTACTTCCTTTATCTACTAAAATAAGTGGTGTAATTACTGACAAACACATGTCTTATACTTTACGTTTGATTGTTGGGAGTGCTTTAATGATAGCATTTATAATTATTATTGAACAAGTTGTATTTGCTATTAGAGTTTTAGGAACATATTTGCCTTTTTAGGAGATTAAAATGTTTTTACATGAGTTTGAATATGAGCTTAAAGGTATAGGTGGTCTTGGTGAGAAAGGGGTTGAAAGGTTAAATAATCTGCAAATTTCAAATGTTAAGGATCTTATTGAGTTTTTTCCTGTAAAATATGAGGATCGTCAAAATATACAAACTTTTCCGGATTTTTCTAAAGTGAAAAGTTGTGATATGATGACGGTGTTCACTGTTGTAGGGCATAAAAAATTTGGGGATAGTTCTAAAAAAAATTTGAAGTTAACGGCTAGAAGTATAAATGATGAGCCTTTTGAAATTTTACTTTTCAATAGGGCTTTTTTAGAGAATGTTTTTAGAATAGATAAAAAATTCTATATTTATTCTAAATTTACCTATAACGATTATAGTGGTTTATGGAGTTGTTCTAATTTTGACAGTGAAGTTTTTAGCGATAATCCTGAAAGGTTTAAAAAAATTC
The DNA here is from genome assembly GCF_000170955.2 of Borreliella valaisiana VS116. Classification (NCBI taxonomy): domain Bacteria; kingdom Pseudomonadati; phylum Spirochaetota; class Spirochaetia; order Spirochaetales; family Borreliaceae; genus Borreliella; species Borreliella valaisiana. The sequence continues at coordinate 598,342 of NZ_ABCY02000001.1, forward strand.
TCCCGGTTTATTCTTTAACAGAAGGATTGACATCAAAGAAAATTTCATTATATGTAAAAGAAGCCCTTGAATATTTTTTTAAGTTTGGGCAAACAGATGTTCCTAAATTTTTAATAGAGAAGTATTCTTTGTTGTCGTTAAGCGAGGCTTTAAAAGAGATTCACTTTCCAAGTTCATTAGAAATGCTTGAAAAAGCGAAAAAAACTTTAATTTACAGAGAAATTTTCTTGCTCCAGTTTTTTTCAAGGTATAGATCTTCGAAGGTTCTTTTCCGAGAAAAAAAACATTTATCAAAAGATTTGCTTGAAAGAGTTGTTTCAAGCTTGCCCTTTGAACTTACAGAAGATCAAAGAATTTCTATTGATGAGATATTCTCTGATCTTGGCTCTTCTAAACCAATGAATAGATTGCTTCAAGGTGATGTTGGAAGTGGTAAAACCCTTGTTGCCTTGCTTTCAGGGCTTCCTTTAATTGAAGCTGGGTATCAGGTGGCATTTATGGCTCCTACTGATCTTTTAGCTCGCCAACATTATGATAATTTATCCAACATATTGTCGTCTTTTAATGTTTCAGTGACTCTTTTGACTGGCAGTTTAAAAAAGAAGGATAAAGATCAAGCGTTAGAAAGTATTAAAAGTGGAACTTCTGGTTTAATAATCGGAACACATGCTATTTTTTACGAAAGTACAGAATTTAAAAGATTAGCATATGTTATCATTGATGAGCAGCATAAATTTGGAGTTGTTCAAAGAGAAGAACTTAAAAAAAAAGGAGAAGGGGTAGACATACTTTTAATGTCTGCAACGCCTATTCCTAGAAGCTTTGCGTTGACACTTTTTGGTGATCTTGAAATTTCGTTTATTAAAACCTTACCCAAGGGTCGTTTACCTATTACTACTTATTTAGCAAAGCATGGCAATGAAGATAAAGTTTATGAGTTTTTAAAAAAAGAGCTCATAAAGGGTCATCAAGTTTATTTTGTTTATCCATTAATTTCATCTTCAGAAAAATTTGAATTAAAAGATGTTAATAATATGTGTTTAAAATTGAAGGAAGTGTTTAGCGAATATGTTGTTGATATGCTTCATTCTAAGTTACCATCTGATTTGAAAGAAGAAATTATGAAAAATTTTTATTCTAAAAAAGTAGATATTTTGGTAGCTACTAGTGTTATTGAAGTTGGAATTGATTGTCCAAATGCCACTTGTATGGTGGTAGAGCATGCCGAGCGTTTTGGACTTTCTACTTTGCACCAAATTAGAGGTCGAGTTGGTAGAGGTAATTTACAATCTTTTTTCTTTTTACTTTATAAAGAACCTTTGACAAGCGCTGGAAAATTTCGATTGAAAACCATAAAAGAAAATTTAGATGGATTTAAAATAGCAGAGGAAGATTTGAGGTTAAGAGGGCCTGGTAATTTATTTGGTCTTGAGCAAGCAGGGTATTTAAAATTAAAAATATCTAATTTTGTTGATGATAGAGATATTATAGTCTTGATTCGAGAAGAACTTGACTTATTTTTTTATGACAATTCTTCTTATGATAAGCTTGATATTGATTTGCTAGACAATCTTTTTTGTTCTTATTTGAATTCTGGAAGAAGTATTTAGTTTGCATATTTCTCAATTAGGCTAATAAGATTTGTTTTATTCTGATTCCAGAATTCAAGAAGCTTATATTGTAAATTATTAAAATATCTTTTCTGAATAAAGCATGGCTTAGGTCCTATGTATAAATAGTGCCAAGGTTCTGCTTTATAGCCAGTTTTTATTTCGTGTCCTTTTGGGTATGAAAGAGAAAATCCATATTTTAGAGAATTTTCGTAAAGCCATTTTCCTTCTTTTGTGTTTAGTAAATTATTATCTAGATTTATAAAATCTATTGCTGTTCCCATATGATGCTGAGAATGGCCTGGAATTGCTGATTGAGTTTCTGCAATTTTTCTGCCGTAAGTTTTTACATTATAATCAAATAAAAATTTTTGGTATTCTTGCGTTCTGTAAGCGGATTTAATTTTAATTTCGATTCCAAATTTTTTTGCATCTTTTACTAGCTGAATTAAGTCTTTGATTAAGATTCGTCTTACCTTGATATTTTTTACTCCAAGATTCTTAAGATCTTTAAAGTCATCAACATTTACTAGATCAGGTACTTTATAGTCTGCAGAAATTGGCATTTTTTTATTTATTAGAGTTAAAAGGTTGTTTTTTCCTGCATCTACTAAAGGCTTTATTTCTTTTAAAAACTGAATAGGATTTTTTTCAATAAAATTTTTGTGCTGTTCATGCATTGTTTTGGTAATATTTAGTAGTGTTGTTAAATCTTTTTTTGAAATGCTGTTTGCTAACAAAGATAGGTTAATAAATAGAAGTAATAAAACATAGATTAATTTCATATTATTTAATTATAATAATATATTTTAGTATAATAAATAGTTAATTCTAAATATATGTATATACATATACATATACATATACATATACATATATTTATGTTCTAGATTGGGTTTTTGGGTTTAATTTAATTAAAAGTAATAAATAAAGGAGAATGACATAAGGAATATGATCAAAAAGTTTAAAAATTATGACCAGATAATAAAAGAACTATTTGTTATAGCTATTCCTACAGCTTTTGAATCGCTTTTATTTCAAATGGTAACCTTTTTTGATAATTTTATGATCTCCTATTTAGGTTCTTTTCACGTTACAGGAGTTTCTTTAGCAAATAGAGTGACTTTTCTTTTTTTTATTATTGTGTTTGGACTTGGTACAGCTTTAAGCGCTTACGTGTCCCAAGCAATTGCAAAAAAGAAATTTCTTCAAATAAGGCAATCTTTTGCTTATATATTGTCAATTGGAACTACAATAGGAATAATTTTTTTTATATTTTCATTTTTTTTTCCAAAAAATATTATCAAACTATTTACAGCTAATCAGAATTCTTTAAATTTTGGATCAGAGTATTTAAAAATTATTTCATGGTCTTATGTGTTAATGGCATATTCTTTTTTATCGGCTATGGGGTTTAAGAGTGCTAAAGAAGTAAAAATACCTTTATATGTTACTTCTATTGTTGTTTTAATAAATATTGTTTTTAATTATATTTTTATTTTTGGTTTTGGCATGGGAATAAAAGGTGCCGCATATGCTACTGTGCTTGCTAGAATTGTTGAGTTTATTTTTTATTTTCTATATAGTCTGATAAGCAGTAATTCATATTATAGGATTAAGTTTGGCGATTTTTTTGTTTCAAAGATAGTTACTAGAGCCAATTTAAAGCTGATTGTACCCGTTTTGTCTCATGAGATTTTTTGGGTCTTGAATATAACTATTTTGCATGCATTTTATGCTCGTGTTGGGAGTATTGAATACGCTGCATTTGCTGTTGCGTCAAATCTTTTTGACATTTGCTTTGTATTGCTTCATGGTATGGGACTTGCCACAGGTGTTGTTATTGGGCATTTAATGGTTTATGATAAAAAACATGTTAGGTCGGTTGGATTTTTTTTATCTTTTTTAGGATTTCTTTTAGGCATTTTTGTAGTTATTTTGCTTATTGGAATATCTGGCTTTGCACCTTATATTTTTAGTAATTTAAATTTTCCCAAGCTTGTTAGTGTGTTTATTTATGTTTTTGCAAGTATTGTAGTTTTTAAAGCTTTTACGGCGCAAGTTCTTGTTGGAGTTTTTAGGGCCAGTGGTATACCAAATGTTTGTTTTTTTATTGAATCGGGGGTAATTATTTTTTATACGCTTCCAGTTGCATATTTATTAGTGTTTTACACTAATTTAAGTTTGCCAATAGTGGTTTTTATTGTAAATTTGGAAGAGATTATTAAAAATATATTTATTATAATTGAATTTTTTCATGATGATTGGATACGAGAGATTGATTATGAAGAGCTTGATTGAGCATGGGGTAGCGTGATATATTTAGTATTAATAAAAATTTTAATGGTCTTGATAAATCTAAAATTCATTCTGATTGTATTGACTTAAAAGCAATTCCTTTTATTGTAGTGTCTTAGTATTCGTTTTTGTAAAAATCTTGATTTTTTATTTGGAGAAGTTTATGTATTCATTAAGCGCATCAAAAAAAGATAAAATCTATAAAGATCTTTTAAAAATTGCAATTCCAACTGCTATTGAGTTTTTTTTGTTTAATTTTATTTCTCTTACAGATAATGCTATGGTTGCATATCTTGGTGATTATCCTGTTGCAGGAGTTTCTCTTGCAAATAAATTTTTTGAACTGTTTGTTACTATTGGGTTTGCTATGGTAGGAGCTTACAATATAATCGCTACAAGGCAATACAATCAGGGCGATTTTAAAAGTTTTAAAAATACATTTTTTATTAGTATATTAACTATTATTGTATTTTCTTTTCCGTTTATATTGATTTCTAGAGTTAACCCCTTTTTTTTACTTAAATTGATCTCTAGTGATGTGCAGGCAGTTTATTATGGAGCGATTTATTTAAACATAGCTATTTTTTCTTTTGTATTTGCAATCATAAAAGGACTTGTTGCTAATGCTCTTAAAGTTGTTGAGATTGTTAAATTTCAAGTTTACATTTCTGTTTTTTCAGTGCTTTTAAATCTAATATTAAATTATATTTTTATTTTTGTTTTTCATATGGGTGTAGTTGGAGCTGCTATTGCAACAACAGTTATTCGTACCTTAGAGCTTATTATTTATCTTTTCTATACAGTGTTTAACAAGAATTCAATTTTGCACTTTAAGCTTAATGATTTAAATATTAATGTTAAGTTGTTTGTTCAATTAATTAAATTTTTTATTCCAATTCTTTTAAATGATTTTATTTGGTTTTTTGGCTATCTTGTATTGACGTCAATTTTTATAGGAATTGATACTCATAGATATGCTGCTTACAGCATATCTTTTTCTGTTTATTTTATTATCTTTAATATAATTAATTCCTTTTGTATTTCTTTAAATATTATGATGGGCTATGAAATGCATAATAGTAAAAAAGAAGTTATGAAAGTTGCAATGTATTTAGGTAAAATTGGCTTAAAGCTTGCTTTTTTAACATCTTTTGTATTGTTTGTGTTTTCATTTTTTGCCCCGTATATTTTTTATACATTAAAATATTCGCACCTTACAGGAATTATTTTAAGGTATTCTTCTGTTTCTGCCTTTTTTATGGCTCTTGCTTTTCAATATCTTTTTGGATTTTTCCGTGCAGGAGCATCTCCAAGTTTTGGTGCTATTATGGAAGGTTCTGTAACGTTTATTTACACTATTCCTATTGCTTTTGTTTTAGCAAATTATACAAATTTTCCTTTTGAAATTATTGTTTTTATTCCAGCTCTTGAGGATGCAATCAAACTTGCTATTTCACTTCCTTATTTTTATAGTGAAAGGTGGATTAAATCTATTAAAACAGGTTGGTAGGTTTGATATAATCTTATTGTGCGTTTAGACGAAATTAAAAATTTAAATTTTTTAGTCATGGGTTTAGGTCTTAATGGAGGAGGAGTAGCTCTTTCTAGATTTTTATTAAAGCATGGGGCAAAAGTAGTAATTACTGATCTTAAAAGTGAGGCAGAATTGGCTTTAAGTATTGATTCTTTGAAAGATTTTGATGATCAAATTAGGTATGTTTTAGGTAAACACGATGCAGACGATTTTAAAAGAGCTGATATTGTTGTGAAAAATCCTAGCGTGAAACCCAATAATGAATATTTAAAGCTTGCAAAACGAGTTGAAACGGATATTAGCTTATTTTTGATATTCAACAAGAATCCTATAATTGCAGTAACCGGTACTAAAGGTAAATCGACTCTTGCATCTCTTTTGTATCAAGTTTTGAAAAAGAAATATCCAAGAGCAAAGCTTGGAGGAAATATTGGTGTATCTCCTTTGAGTTTTTTTGATCAACTTGATGGAAGATCTCCTTTGATTTTAGAACTTTCTTCTTGGCAGTTGCAATCTTTAGAGAATTTTAATCCTATTCTTAGCATTGTTACAAATATTTACAACGATCACCAAAATTATTATTTAAATTTTGATGACTATATTATCGATAAGTCAAAAATTTTTGTAAATCAAACTTCAGGAATTGTGATTATTCAGGATAAAGCTTATTACAAATATTTTTCAAAATTTGAATCAAAAGCCAAAGTTATTTTATTTTCTGAATTTAATCCTTGTGATTTTGATTTAGATGTTTTTTATTGTAATAAAGGTAAAGTATATTTTAATAACAAATTGATTGGAAGTTTTTCTGAGTCACAAGTTGTTTTTATGATTCCCAAGCTTATTACTTTTTTTGTTTCGTATTATTTAAACATAGGCTTTAATCATGTGTTTCAGATTTTAAATAATTTTAAAGGTATTGAACATAGATTAGAGTTTGTTAAATTAATTCAAAATGTAATGTTTTATAATGATACAGCTTCAACTATTCCCGATTCTACGGTTTTATCTGTTAAAAGTTTGAAAACAAATGATAATCATATTAACTTAATTGTTGGAGGAACTGATAAAGAGCTTGATTTTTCAAGTTTTAGCAAGATTATAAATTGTGTGAAAACTTGGATCTTGATAAAAGGTAGTGCAACTGTAAAAATTATTAAGATTTTAGAAAAAAGTAGCATACAATATTTTGTATTTGATTCTTTAAAAGATTCAGTAAATCATGCTCTCAAGGTTTCAAGTCCTGGTGATATTGTGTTATTTTCCCCTGCTAGTGCTTCTTTTGAGCTTTTCAATAATGAGTTTGATAGAGGTCTACAATTCAAAAATTTAGTTAATATGCTTGGTTAAATTTTTTTTCTAATTACTTTGTAATAAAAGTATCTGAGTTTTTCAAGATTTACATAAATCTTATAAATAAAATTTTTGTAAGTAAAATCATAACATCCAATTCTGTGAATAATATTTCCCCCAAATCCTGTTTTAAAAGCAAAAAGACCAGACAAGGGATGTTTTTTATTTGCAATTGGGGGGATTCCTAATAAATCATATTCTTTTATTCCCAATTTTTTTAAAATTTGTATTGCCTTAAATTGCACTGCGTAATTGGGCATTAAATTTCTATATTCGTTGCTGGAAGCCCCGTAAAGATAGACCGCTTTTTCCTTGTAAATTCCTACTATTATGCCAGAAACAATTATGTTGTTGTAAAATGCAAGTATCAATTTTATTTGAGCATTTTTGTCTTGTTTGAATATTTTAATGAGGTTTTGTATATATTCTTCTGAGTGGATAGTAAATTTATCTCTTTTGCTAGTTTCTTTGTAAAGTTTATAAAATTCATTTAAATGTTTAAATTCATCATCTATTAATATATTCAGATTTTTTTTTGCGCTGAGCTTTATATTGTATCTTGTTTTTTTTTTCATGTTAAGCAAAATATTCTCAAGAGAATTGTTTAAGTTTAATATTGTTGTGCTTGAAGGCTGTATGTCATCAAATGATTTTTTTAGATATTTGATTTTAATTTTTAGTGGAGAGTATTTATCATTTAGTGTTCTTTGATAGTAATACATTAAATCGAATCTTAAAAAAATTGTATTTTTATGTAAGTAGGATTTTATTTTCATGCTAAATTCTTTAATATTTTTGCTGATTTTATCAATATTGATGTTCTCAAGAGTTTTGTTTGAAAATTCTGGATGCGGAATGTATGCTAAGTAAAAATTTTTAAACAGTCTTCTTTGCATTACAACAATTTTACCAAGAACATCACTTTTAAATGCTATGGCTTTCCAATTGTTGTTTTTTGTTGTTTTTATTAATGCCCACAGTTCGCTTTGAAGATAATTTTCTTCCATTTCTTTTGTTTTTATTTTTTTAATAGTCATTAATAGCTCTTAACAAACTATTCCGTTTGGAATATCTTTAGATAGGATTTTGTTCTTAGAATGTTCAAATATTAAGTTTATTCCGTTTATTTTAAGCTCTCCATTTTCTGTTACTATATTAGCTTTTGAGAATTTATTTATGTCAATTTTAGGTGGACAGATAAGATCTTGATTTTGATCGGTTTCAAGTATTATTCTCTCTCCAACAATGGGATTTTGGATTGAATCTTCTACAATGATAACTTTAAAATTTTTGTTTTTGTCCTCAGCTGCTATTAGCATCCCTTCAGATTTTATTCCTCTAAACTTTGCAGGCTTTAAATTGTCTACTATTATTATATGTTTTCCTAAAAGCTCTTCTTCTTTGTAATGTCCTTCAAGGCTGCTAACTATTTGTTTATCCTCATTAGCTCCGCCATCTACTTTTAATATGAATAAGTTTTTAGCCTCAGGATTTCTTTCTATTTTATTTATTTTCACAACTTTTAAGAGCACTTTTTCTCTAAATAAATTTTCTGGTTGTTCTTTTTCTTGCATATTTTTTTCTCCTGAATATTTTTGCTTTAAATCGTTGATTTTTTTTTGCTCTAGTTTATTGAACAATATCTCTGTGGATTCAATTTTTTTAATTCCCGATTTAGTTCCAAGAATTTTGGTAGAAAATTGATAACTGTTGCCCAAGAATTTTTGTATCTTTTTGCTTGTTTCGGGAATAAATGGCATCATTAAAATAGATAAGTCTCTGATTAGGTATATTAAGTTTAAGATTAGCTCTTTTGTTTCTTGTGGAAAGCTGTCTTTTCTTTTCCAAGGTTCGTTATCTTGAAATATTTTGTTTCCAAGGGATGAAATTTTAAGTATTTCTTTGAGCGCAGATTTTAATTCTGTCTTTTTAAAAAGATTTAGTATTTTATTATACTTTGGTGTTATTTGTTTCCAAAATTTATTTTGTATTTCTATTGGTTCTACAACATCTCCAAAGAATTTTTTTTGGAATGTTAACACTCTGTTTACAAGGTTTGAAAAATTATCAATAAGTTCTGTATTTACTCTTTCCATAAAATCTTGCCACATAAATTGAAAATCAGATTTTTCAGGTCTGTTATAGTAGATATAAAATCGCCAAACATCAGAAGGGATTCCTGTGGTAATAGCATCGTTTCCAAAAATTCCTGTTCCTTCCGATTTTGAAAATTTAAGATTTTCGTAATTTAAGTACTCGCTTGATGAGAGCTGATTTAATATTGTCCAATTTTCTTTACTTCCAATTTCTATGCAGGGGAATATAATTGTATGAAATAATATATTGTCTTTTCCAATAAATTGTACAAGATTTACTTGTTCATTATTTTTCCACCAAGATTTCCAATTTTTGACAATGTTTTTGGTAATTGAGATATATCCTATTGGGGCATCAAACCATACATAAAATACTTTATTTTCATAACCTTTTTTAGGCACAGGAATTCCCCATTTTAGATCTCTTGTAATTGCTCTTTCTTTAAGACCATCTCTTAAAAAAGAGTTTGTCATATTAAGGGCATTGGTATTCCAATTCTTGCTAGTATTTGGATTTTTTATCCATTTTTCAAGTTTTGTTTTTATTTTAGGAAGATCTATATAAAGATGATTGGTTTTTTTCAAAATAGGTTTGTTTTTACAAATTATGCATTTTGGATTTATTAGGTCTATTGGATTTAAAAGCTTAGAACAGTTGTCGCATTGATCTCCTTTAGCTATACTTTGGCACTCTGGGCATTCTCCTATTACATATCTATCAGCTAAGAATATTGAGTCTTTGTTGCAAAAAAACTGTTCAGTTTCTCGCTCTTTTATATAACCATTTTTTTCTAATTTTAGGAAAAAATTTTGTACAATCTCTTGGTGGTGCTTATTGGTTGTACGACCGAAGATATCAAAGTCGATATTGAACCATTTGTAAATTGATTTATGTATTTCATAATATTTATTGCAAAGTTCTAAAGGGGTAGTTTTTTCAATTAAGGCTTTAGTTTCTGTGGCTGTTCCATATTCATCTGTCCCACAGATATAAAGAGTTTCAATTCCTGACATTTTTGAATATCTTGCAAAAGCATCGGCTGATAATACTTGTACTAAATTTCCAAGATGAGGAATGTTGTTAACATAGGGTAGAGCAGCTGTTACCAGATTCATTTTTTTCATTCAATTTCCCCTCTTTTGAGTAAGCTATTAATATTGTAATACGGATAGGATAGTTTTTTTCAATACCTTTTATAAAAATTCTTTTAAAATTAACCCATTTTTGATTTTTTCTGTAAAAAATGATATAAATGTTTTTTATATTATAGGGGTGTGAGTTTATGAATCATTTTATTATAAGATTTTTTCTTTTTTTATTAGTTTTTTCAAACGGCTATGTTGCTTTTTCTAAGAACATAAATGTTTTAATAGTAACTGCTATGGACTCTGAATTTGAGCAGATAAATAAGCTTATGTCTAATAAGGAAGAAATAGTTCTTAAGGAGTATGGTCTTAATAAAAAGGTTTTAAAGGGAAAGTTGTCTAATCGCAATGTTATGGTTATTGTTTGTGGGGTTGGCAAGGTTAATGCGGGTGTGTTTACTAGTTATCTTTTGTCAAAATACAATATAAGTCATGTGATTAATTCTGGAATTGCTGGGGGTGTTGTTAGTGATAAATACAAAGA